>NZ_RZRK01000211.1:0-8562 GCF_003997835.1 Mesorhizobium sp. M7A.F.Ca.CA.004.12.1.1 | reverse complement strand
GCTGTGGATCAGGAGATTGCTTCCCTGCTGGCCGCCATAGAGCAGGAAAAAATTCCAGACCGCCTGACCAAGCTGGCGATCGAATTGCAGAACGCGCTCGTCGAGAAACGTCGGCGCGACGTGAAGAACTGACTATCTGCGGCCGTCGACCTCGACATCGAGCTGACCATCCGACAGCTGGTTTCGTCTTTCTATCAATGTCTGCAGCGAACTCTCCCCCAGGAATTCAAGGATGTTGGCGCGCGCACGGTTCAGGCGGCTTTTGACCGTTCCGACCGCGCAACCGCATATGTCGGCGGTTTCCTCGTAGCTCACTCCCAAAACGCCGATCAGCATCAGGCCCTCGCGTTGGTGTTCAGGCAGCCTTTGAATGGCGCCGTGAACTTCCTTGCTCTGAACGGTCCATTCCTGGGTGGCTTCCGAAATTGGTCTCGAAGACGCGCAATCGAGCAGGCCGGGCGCCTCCCGGGCAGCGATCTTGACCCGGGTATAGTAAGTGTTGCGCATGATGGTGAAGAGCCACGACTTCATGCGCGTACCGGGTTCGAACTTGTCGATGTTGGCGAGACCCTTGGTCAGTGTCTCCTGCACGAGATCGTCAGCGTCGTCGGGGACGCGGCAGAAGGTGCGCGCGAATGCCCGCAGGGCAGGTATCAGGTCAACGATGGAAACTTCATTGGTTTCCTGGTCGGCCAAAAGGCAGCCTCCGGATGACAATGGTCCAGCTCCCAGAAGAAAGAGTGTGTGAACGCAGCCCCAGCTAAATGCATGGAAGTTTGGTTCGTTCCTCGTGCCGGAGACAACTCTTCATGAATTGTGCGCAGGCGGAGATATCTGTCATCCGATCGGCGCGCACCATCGCCGCAGCAGTCCCGGCTCCTCCGACAGCGGTGTCTCCAGCGTCCATTTTTTACGGGAACAAAGCTGCTCACCGGCAGTTTGATGGCTTGACCACTTCAACCTTCCGGTATCGATCGAGGATCTGTCATGGCCAAATCCGCTCGCCCCTCCGCTCGCCAATCGGCAAGTGGACTGGATCAGAATAGCGCGCGCGGAAATGGCGGCGAGTTGCACCAGATCGCGGGGGACGACACGCCTGCCCTTACGACGGCGCTCGGAACGCCTGTCTCCGACGACCAAAACACATTGCGGATCGGTGAGCGCGGACCATCGCTGATCGAAGACTTTCACTTTCGCGAGAAGATTTTCCACTTCGACCACGAACGCATCCCGGAAAGGGTCGTTCATGCCCGCGGCTATGGCGCGCATGGTTTTTTCGAGACCTACGAGTCACTTGCCAAATACACACGTGCCGACATTTTCCAGCGAGCTGGTGAAAAGACGCCGGCATTCGTTCGTTTCTCGACGGTTGCCGGCAACAAGGGTTCGTTCGATCTCGCCCGCGACGTGCGCGGCTTCGCGGTCAAGCTCTACACCAAGGAGGGCAATTGGGATCTCGTCGGCAACAACATCCCGGTCTTCTTCATCCAGGACGCCATCAAGTTTCCCGATCTGATCCACGCCGCCAAACAGGAGCCCGACCGTGCCTTTCCGCAGGCACAGACGGCGCACGACAATTTCTGGGACTTCATCAGCCTGATGCCGGAATCAATGCACATGGTGATGTGGATCATGTCGGATCGCGCGATCCCGCGTTCCTTCCGCTTCATGCAAGGCTTTGGTGTGCACACGTTCCGCCTCGTCAACGCGAAGGACGAATCCACCTTCGTCAAATTCATCTGGAAACCGAAGCTCGGCATGCAATCGGTGGTCTGGAACGAGGCGGTCAAGATCAATGGTGCCGATCCCGACTTCCATCGCCGCGATTTGTGGGAGGCCATACAGGCCGGCAATTTCCCGGAATGGGAGTTGACGGTGCAACTGTTCGATCAGGCATTTGCCGACAGTTTCGACTTCGATATCCTGGATGCAACGAAGATCATTCCCGAAGAGGTCCTCGAACCAATTCCGGTCGGTCGGCTGGTGCTCGACCGGATGCCGGACAATTTCTTCGCCGAGACCGAGCAGGTGGCGTTCATGACGCAGAATGTGCCGCCCGGAATCGATTTCTCCAACGATCCGCTACTGCAAGGCCGCAACTTCTCTTATCTCGATACCCAATTGAAACGGCTGGGCAGCCCGAACTTTACCCATCTGCCGATCAACGCGCCGAAGTGCCCGTTCGCCCATTTTCAACAGGACGGGCACATGGCCATGCGCAACCCGGCCGGTCGTGCCAACTATGAGCCGAACTCATGGGGACTGGGACCGCGCGAGGATCCGCAGCGTGGCTTCCGTTCTTTCGCCGATGCCGAACAAGGGCAGAAAGTACGTCTGCGCGCGGAGAGCTTCGCCGATCACTACAGCCAGGCCCGGCAATTCTTCAACAGCCAGACACCACCGGAGCAGCGTCACATCGCGATGGCGCTGACGTTTGAACTGAGCAAGGTCCAGGCGCCGGCAATCCGCGAGCGCATGGTTTCGCATTTGTTGAACATCGATGAAACGCTGGCGACCACGGTCGCCGATAAGCTCGGCATCCGTGACCTGCCCGAACCTGCCGAAGCCGCCGTTCCGCCGCGCGATGACTTGCCGCCGTCGCCGGCGCTCAGCATCATCCAAAATGGACCCAATAGTTTCGAAGGCCGCAAAGTCGGTGTCATGCTCAGCGATGGAGCCGATGTCGCGCTGTTCGAGGAACTTCGTTCCGCCATCGAAGCGGAAGGCGCGGTGATGGAGGTGGTTGCGCCCAAGGTGGGTGGCGTCGAAGCCGCCGACGGCACCCACATCGAGGCAAGGCACATGATCGACGGCGGTCCGTCCGTATTGTTCGACGCGGTGGTGCTGCTCCTCTCCGAGGCGGGCGCCGAGTTGCTGGTCAAGGAGGCCGCTGCGAAGGATTTCGTGTCTGATGCGTTTGCGCACTGCAAGTTCATCGGCTTCACCCCGGGGGCCGAGCCGCTCCTGGCCAAAGCAGGCGTCGCTCCCGATGCCGATGAGGGGCTGACGCGGCTGGATTCGGCAGCTTCGGTAACTGCATTTGTGCGGTCATGCCGGAAGCTGCGGCTCTGGGCGCGGGAGGCGGCTGTCAAGCTTTGATGCGATGACGTCAGCTGTTTTCCGCTGGCATGTCCGCAGGCTTTGGTTTGCCGCCAACCCAGTCCGCACCCCGATCTACGAGCGATCTTCCTTGCTGGACGCTTGCCGCTGCTTTTCCAGGACCTCATCGGTCCCGACCAGCTTCTTTGCTCCGCCTGAAATGGTCGTGGACACCACTGAGGGCGGATCGCTCGCCGGAAAGGAATCCTCCAATCCCGCCTGCAGTTGGTCCTCGAGCGTGCGTGGTTCTTCGGAACGGCCGGGCGTTCTGCGTGTGTCTATCTTCTCAAGCGGCTGTTTCCTCTCTGGCGAATCGTTGGCGTTCCGGACCAGGGCGTAAAGTTGCTCGATCGCGAATTCCTTGATCGTTTCGAAATCGGCGCGATCGTCCTCTGCCGCCTCGATCTGATCAACCATGGCTTTCTCGAAGCGGTCGAGGCTGTCGCCTCCGCAGGCATGGGAAAGGCGCAACAGGGCTTCGTTCAGCATCAACGGAGCAAAATGTGCTGAAGCTTCAAGCCTGAGTTGTCTTAGACGATCCGGAGTGGCGGCCTGCAACTTTGACATGGACAACCTCCTTTCTCCCACAAGCGTCTCAACGACATTTGACCGCCGATGTTCCACTGCGCCTGAACATCCTTCCCGCCCGGCGAGCTACAGGAACCAGCTTGCCACCAGTCCCGCCGACGCCGCAAAGATCGCCAGGGTCGTCACGCCGCCCAGGATGTTCGTGCTTATGCTGTTGACCTTGTCGCCCATGATCTTGCGATTGTTGGTCATGATCAGGATGAGAAGCAGCAGAGGTGGCGTTGAAAATCCTTGCACGACGCCCGACCAGACCAGGGCTTTCATAGGGTTGAAGCCGAAGAAATTGAGACCCACCGCCACCAGCGTTATGATCCCAATCACGATGTAGAATTTGGGAGCCTGGCGGGGTTTGGCATGCAGGCTATTCTTCCATCCCATCGCCTGAGCGAAATCGAAAGCGGCGCCAGCGGTCATGATCGGCACGGCCAGAAAGCCAACGCCAATTACACCGACCGCAAACAGAATGCTGGCAGCGTCGCCGGCAAGCGGCCGCAGCGCTTCGGCCGCCTGCGCCGCTGTCTCGATCTGCGTCTGCCCGGCCTTGTAGAGCGTCGAACCTGTCGAAAGAATGATGAAATACATGATCAGATTGGAGAACGTCATGCCGATCAGGATGTCGCGGCGGGATCGGCGCAGTTCGCTCTCCGTGGCGCCTTTGCGCTCTTCGAGGCTCGTTCGACCCTTGGCTATCTCCTCCTCCACCTCCTGATTGGACTGCCACGTGTAAAGGTATGCGGAGAGCGTGGTCCCGATGATGGCGACGAGGATGGACAGGTATTCGCGGCTGAATTCGATTTTTGGCAACAGCGTGCCGCGCAGGACAGAGGCTGCATCCGGTTTGGCAAGCACCGCGGAGACCACATAGGCAAGCAGAGCCAGAGCCAGCCACCGGAACACATTTCGGATCAATTTATACGATCCGAACACCTGCAGGGCAAAAATGACGACCGCAACGGCAATGACGACCAAGGGAGCAGGCAGAGGAACGAACAGCACGATGGCCGCCGACATGGCGCCAAGATCTGCGGCTGCCTCGATCGTGTTGCCAATCAGCACGCCCACCAGCACGGACCATAGCAGCCAACGCGGATAGAAGTCCGATATGACCTTGAAAAGCCCGCGACCCGAAACCTGGCCAAGCTTGGATGAAAGATAGACGACGACATACATCATCGGCAGCGTGACAGGTGCCGTCCACAGCAGGTCAGGCCCGAACCGCGCTCCGGCGCTCGCGTAGGTACCGATGGCCGAGCAGTCGTCATCGGCCGCGCCGGTGATCAGACCAAGCCCGAGAGCCCGAACGACGCCGCCCTTTTTTTGCCCGCTTGCCCTTTGGCCCTCGTCAGGTGGCTTGTTCATTGAAGGCGCGTCTTTACCGAGGCCACGCAAGAAATCATGACGAACATTCCAATCGGACGGCGATGAAGCAGCCGTTTCAAGCTGCATTGAGATCGAGGCTCGAACCTCTGGTCAGGCTTTTTGTTCCTGGACCAGTCCCGGCCCGCGACGACGTTTCATCCGATGCGGGTTCTTTCGGCGGAGCCGGACATCCAAGCGAATGCTCCGCTCCACTGAAGAAGGGTGTCGGAGCCTGTCATTCAGGCGACTTGGCACAAAACTTTCCCCGAAAGAAAATCCCGCGGCGCCAAAGTCGAGTGTTCGGCCCAGCCCGTTCATCCGCTTGGTCAGCGGCTCGTACCGCCGCCGATCGCCATCCGTAAGCCGAGGCCGATGATGAGACAGCCGGTGAGCCGCTGCTGCCAAAGCCTTGCGCGAGGGTGCCGCATGACCCATGCCCCGGCCGCGCCCGATGCCAAGGCATAGGCTCCCAGCACCAGCACACCGGTTATCTTCTGTGTTGCGCCAAGCAGCACCAGCTGCGACGTGACGGAGCCCCTGTGCGGATCGACAAACTGCGGCAGGAACGCAACCATGAACATCAAAGGCCAGGGATTGCTCAGATTGGCGATCATTCCTTCCCGGGCGGCGGCGAGCGGCCGCAGGGCCTTGAGGTCACCCGTGGGAATGGTTGCCGAGGATGAAAGCAGCAGCCGGACACCCAGCCAGACGATGTAGGCCGCCCCGGCCCATCGAAGCAGATTGAACGCCAGGGGCGAGGCGTGGACAAGCGAGGACAGGCCGAATGCAATCAGCGGAAGCTGCACAAGTCCGGCGCCCAGCGTCATGCCGAGCACCGTGAGCAGCGCCACGTCGCGCCCCTGTCCAATGCCGCGGGCCATCACCAGCATGCTGTCGGGACCTGGCGGCACCTGCATGAGAATGACGGTTCCGACAAAAGCTATCCACAATGAGGGATCGATGGGGCATCTCCGTTAGCGCTGCCGATGACATCAAAGCGGCCAGCCGTCATCCGGGTTCCGCGGCAAATGAAAATGTCCCATCGCGAAGAACCAGGCATGAACCGTCAGATGGAACGCGGTGCCAGTCCTGGAAGTTGAAAAAAGCCGGAGCCGTTCCTGAGCCGGTTTTGGAGGCCTACCCGTGCATGAACCAATAAACGCCTTCCCGCTCCCGCTGGACACGTCTCCGATGGAGGCCAAGCTTGCCGATGAAATCCCCCGGGATGGAAACCGCTGGCAGTACGAGCCCAAATGGGACGGGTTTCGCTGCCTGGCTTTCAAGAGCGACGACACCGTTGACCTGCGCGCCAAATCCGGCAAGCCGCTCGGCCGCTATTTTCCAGAAATCACGGACATTTTGCGTGACCTCAAGCGCGGGCATTTCGTCCTCGACGGCGAGATTGTCATTGAGGTTGACGGTGAGCTTTCCTTCGAGGCGCTGCAGATGCGCCTTCACCCGGCACAAAGCAGAATCCGCAAACTGAGTTCGCAGACGCCTGCCAGTCTGATCCTCTTCGACATGCTTGCCAGGCCGGGCGGCGAGGTCATCACGGGCAAGCCACTTGTGGAACGGCGGCGAGCGATCGAGGACTTGGTGACCTCCTCGAACAGTCCAGATCTTCGCCTGTCGAAGTGCACTTATGATGCAGCCACGGCGGCTCGATGGCTACACGGCTCCGGCCATGCATCGACCGACGGCATCATGGCCAAAGTGCTTGATGAGCATTATCTGTGCGGCGAACGTGCGATGGTGAAGGTAAAGCCGAGGCGCACCGCCGATTGCGTTGTCGGCGGTTTCCGTTATCTCGCGGACAGTCGTGAGGTTGGCTCGCTGCTCCTCGGCCTCTACAATGACGACGGCAAGCTCGATCACGTCGGCTTCACGTCGACCATCGCCAGGACCGACAGAGGAGCGCTCACGCGCCGGCTGGAAGGGCTGCGGTCAGAGCCCGGATTCACCGGCAAGGCGCCCGGCGGCCCGAGCCGCTGGAGCACGGAGCGCAGCGGACAATGGGAACCCTTGCAGCCTGAACTGGTGGTGGAGGTCCGCTTCGACCACGTTACCGGCAATCGATTCCGCCACGGCACCAAACTGCTGCGCTGGCGCCCCGACAAGGCGCCACGGCAATGCACGTTTGAGCAGATCGAATAGACCGCTCCTGGAAGATCGCTTCCAGAAACCTGTCACGATTTATTGTGACGAAGGAACCAACTCGGGATTCACCGGTTCGGACACCATCCACCGGAGCTACCCCGACATGCCAAATGCAGCAGAAATTCTCATCGATACGCTCGTCGCCTGGGACGTGGAGGTGGTGTTCGGCTTGCCGGGAGACGGCATAAACGGCGTCATGGAAGCGTTGCGGACGCGGCGCGACAAGATTGCCTTCGTTCAGGTCCGGCATGAAGAGTCGGCTGCCTTCATGGCATGTGCGTATGCCAAGTGGACAGGAAAGCTGGGCGTGTGCCTTGCGACGTCCGGTCCCGGCGGAACACATCTTCTGACCGGCCTCTATGACGCCAAGCTCGACCAGGCTCCGGTGCTGGCGATTACGGGCATGCAGTTCCACGATCTGATCGAGACGTTCACGCAACAGGATGTCGATCTGACGCGCGTGTTCCACGATGTCTCCGTTTACAATGCACATGTCGCCGACGCCGCGCATATGGAAAACGTCGCCAGCCTTGCCTGCCGAACCGCGCTGGCGCGCAAGGGCGTCGCCCATCTTTCGATTGCCAGCGACATCCAGGAGCAGGAGAGCGATCCGTCGAAGCGCTCCAAGCGCAATCGCCCGGCGCACACGCCGCAGGATATGTTCGCCGGTCACAGCGTACCGCTGGAGGTTGAGCTCGACAAAGCCGCCGCCATTCTCAATGACGCTTCGCGGGTTGCGATCCTGGCCGGACGCGGCGCCATCGGCGCGGCCGCCGAACTCGAACACACGGCGCGACTGCTGCAGGCGCCTGTCGCGAAGGCCTTGCTGGGCAAGGCGGTGCTGCCGGACGACCATCCCTACACCACCGGCGGGATCGGCATTCTTGGAACCCTGGCTTCGCAAGAGGCGATGGAGAGCTGTGATGCGGTGCTGATTGTCGGTTCGACCTTTCCCTATATCGAATACTACCCGCAGCCCGGGCAGGCCCGTGGCGTCCAGATCGACTGCGATGCGCAGCGGATCGGCTTGCGCTTTCCGGTCGAGGCCGGCCTTGTCGGCGACGCGGCCGAGACATTGCGCGCGCTGAACCAACGTCTGACGCAGAAGCCCTCCGATGAGTTCCTGCACCGTTCCCAGGAGACCATGAGGAAATGGCGCGAGATGATGCGGCAGTCGGAAGACATGCAGGCGCAACCCTTGAAGCCACAGGCGATTGCCCGGGCGTTCGGACAACGGTTGGCCGACGACACGGTGCTGGCCACGGATTCCGGTCAGAACACGGAACTGGCCGCCCGCCATGTCGATCTTCGCAGCGGCCAGGCATTTGGGGTGTCCGGATCGCTGGCATCGATGGCTTG
>NZ_RZRK01000210.1:0-8587 GCF_003997835.1 Mesorhizobium sp. M7A.F.Ca.CA.004.12.1.1 | reverse complement strand
CTCCTCCAATGTCGGACGCATCGTCTCGATCGCCAAAGCGGCGCGCGATGCCGGACGCCAGTGCCTGGTGCTTGGCCGTTCGCTGAAGCGGGTCATCGATGTGGCCGGCGAACTCGGCTACATGGACGGTCTGCCGGAGTTCATCGCCGAGGAGGATTTTGGTTTCATCCCGCGCGAGAACCTGGTCATCATCTGCACCGGCAGCCAGGGCGAGCCACTGGCCGCACTGGCCAAGCTGTCGCGCGAAGAGATGAAGTCGGTGTCACTGACGGCAGGCGACACGGTGGTGTTTTCCTCGCGTACCATTCCCGGCAACGAGAAGGCGATCCTCGAGATCAAGAACCGCCTCATCGACCTCGGCGTCAAGATCATCGAGGACGGCGATGCACTGGTGCATGTCTCCGGCCATCCGCGGCGCAGCGAATTGCGCAAGATGTATGAATGGGTGCGCCCGCAGATCGGCGTTCCCGTGCATGGCGAGGCGGCACATCTGGTGGCGCAGGGCTCGCTGATGTCGACATCGGGCATCGGCCAGGTGGCGCAGGTGCGCGACGGCGACATGCTCAGGCTTGCTCCCGGCCCAGCCACCATCATGGATCAGGTGCCGTTCGGCCGTATCTACAAGGATGGCAGACTGATCGGCACCGATCAGGCGATGGGCATCCGCGACCGGCGCAAGCTGTCCTTTGCCGGCCATGTGGCGGTCAATGTCGTCCTGGACGACAAATATGAGCTTGCCGGCGACCCCGACCTGGTCGCCATCGGCGTCGCCGAGGCCGATGGCCGTGGCGAGTCGCTGGAAGATCTGATGATCGATGCGGCAATCGGCGCGGTGGACTCCATCCCCCGTCAGCGCCGAAAAGATCTCGACCTGGTTCAGGAAGCAGTGCGGCGCGCCGTGCGCGGCGCCGCCAACGAAGCCTGGGGCAAGAAGCCGCTCGTGACTGTATTCGTCACAAGATGACGAAAGGGAGTAGGGGAGTACGGGAGTAGGGGAGTAGGAAGAGCAAACAGCTGACATATCTGTCTTTTCCCCTACTCCCCTACTTGGGAGTGCCAATGCTCGGACGTCTGAACCATGTCGCGCTTGCCGTGCCGGACCTTACGGCTGCCGTCGCTGCCTATCGCAACACGCTGGGCGCGGAAGTGACGGCGCCGCAGGCGCTGCCGGAGCATGGGGTGACGGTGGTGTTCGTCAATGTCGGCAACACCAAGGTCGAACTTCTGGAGCCTTTGGGCGAGGGATCGCCGATCGCCGCCTTCCTGGAGAAGAATCCTTCCGGCGGCATGCACCACCTTTGCTATGAGGTCGACGACATACTGGCCGCGCGCGATCGGCTCAAGGCCGCCGGCGCCCGCGTGCTGGGCGACGGCAATCCGAAGATCGGCGCGCACGGTAAGCCGGTGCTGTTCCTGCATCCGAAGGATTTCTTCGGAACGCTGATCGAACTGGAGCAATCATGAGCTGGGTTTCGTTCACCGCCCTGTTTTTCGCGACCTGGTGGGTGGTGCTGTTCGCCGTGCTGCCGTTCAGCGTGAGGACGCAGGACGATGATCGTGACGTGACGCTGGGCACGGTTCCGAGCGCGCCGCGCGGTCCCCACATGCTGCGCGCCGTGATCCGCACCACCATCGCCACCGCGATCCTGATGGGCATTTTCTATGGCCTGACGCATGGGCTTGGATACAGCCTCAACGACATCCCGCACATCGTGCCGGAATTCAGCCAAACCTTAGCCAAATAGCCGGCCCCGGCCCAAGAAGATTTGTCCGGCAAAGACGTTTTCATCCTTCGGAACAGCTTGGTTCCAGACAGGGATGCCGTGCCGTTTTGCGGCCGGACGAGCGCTGACGCTGGGTAAGGTGGTTTGGCAACGCGTTGCGCTAAGCAGATGATTGCACAAAAAAAATGCAAGGCACGAGGCCTTGCAATTTAAACGCGTCCGATCTGTTTCCGGTTTCCGGCGGCAGCGAGTAACCGCGCCTAGATCGCATCCTCCCAAGACTTTGACCGCGTAGGAGAGCAGATTTTTTTCTACCCTCTCGGTTATCGAGGTACATTAGCCTAAGGCGAATGAAAATGTCACGAAGAATTTTGCCTTGAAACGGGCATTCTCGTGCTGCACTGCACAATAGTGTGGCAGGCGTTGCTTGGCGAACGATCATCAAGACGCGCGCGGTGACCGGGAGGCCTTGCAGCGCCGTGGGTCTTCTGGGCGGGCGAAGGACGGTGCGACGCTTCTGATCCCGGCTATCCCGTGCTTTCTGAAATCGATTGCCGCTTTTCGGGCCGAAGCGTCCGGGTTCCCATTCCGCCTTGAAATGGCTATGAAGCCGGGTCAAGCAAGCCAAAGTCGCGCCGATTCTGGCGCGGCCCTCCTCACTCACGGACCTGTCCATGCGTTTGTCGCGCTATTTCCTGCCGATCCTCAAAGAAAACCCGCGCGAGGCCGAGATCGTCTCGCACCGGCTGATGCTGCGTGCCGGCATGATCCGCCAGCAGGGACAGGGCAGTTTCTCGTGGCTGCCGCTCGGCAAGCGGGTGCTGGACAAGGTCTGCCGCATCATTCGCGAGGAGCAGAACCGCGCCGGGGCGCTGGAAATCCTGATGCCGACCATCCAGTCGGCCGATCTGTGGCGCGAAAGCGGCCGCTATGACGACTACGGCAAGGAGATGCTGCGCATCAAGGACCGGCAGGACCGCGACATGCTCTACGGCCCGACCAATGAGGAAGTGGTCACCGAGATCGTCCGCGCCTATGTGAAATCCTACAAGGACCTGCCGCTCAATCTCTACCACATCCAGTGGAAGTTCCGCGACGAAGTGCGGCCGCGCTTCGGCGTCATGCGTTCGCGCGAGTTCCTGATGAAGGACGCCTATTCCTTCGACCTCGACTTCGAGGGCGCCAGGGCGGCCTACAACAGGATGTTCGTGTCCTATCTCCGGACTTTTACGCGCATGGGGCTGCAGGCGATACCGATGCGGGCCGACACCGGGCCGATCGGCGGCGATCTCAGCCATGAATTCATCATCCTGGCCGACACCGGCGAGAGCCAGGTCTATTGCCACCGCGACTATCTTTCGCTCGATGTGCCCGGAGAGAAGACCGACTTCGCCAATGCCGCCGAGATCGGCGATATCGTCAAGACCTGGACGACACCCTACGCGGCCACCGACGAGATGCACGACGAGGCGGCGTGGGAGAAGATCGGCGAGAGCGACAAGGTTTCGGCGCGCGGCATCGAGGTCGGCCACATCTTCCATTTCGGCGACAAATACTCCAAGCCGATGGGCGCCAAGGTGACCGGGCCCGACGGCAAGGATCATTTCGTCTCCGGCGGCTCCTACGGCATCGGTCCGTCGCGGCTGGTCGCGGCGATCATCGAAGCCAGCCATGACGACAACGGCATCATCTGGCCGGAGGCGGTGGCTCCGTTCGACATCGGGCTGATCAACATGAAAGCGGGCGACGCCGAGTGCGACCGCGTCTGCGACGAGCTGCATGCCGCTTTCGTCGCCGCCGGCAAGGACGTGCTCTACGACGACACCGACCAGAGGCCCGGCGGCAAGTTCGCCACCGCCGACCTGATCGGCCTGCCCTGGCAAGTGATCGTCGGGCCGCGTGGTGTCGCAGCCGGCGAGATCGAGATCAAAAATCGCAAGACCGGCGAGCGCGAGACGCTGCCGATCGCAGACGTGAAGAAGCGCTTCGGTGTCGCCGCATGAACGAGGCGGTGGCGGCAAGACCGGTCGGCGCCGGACCCTTTTCCATCTTCGAGCGCATGGTCGCCTGGCGCTATCTGCGTTCGCGGCGCAAGGAGACGGTGATCTCGGTGATCGCCTCGATCTCGTTCCTCGGCATCATGCTGGGCGTCGCCACGCTGATCGTGGTCATGGCGGTGATGAACGGTTTCAGGGCGGAGCTTTTGACGCGCATCCTCGGCGTCAACGGCCACCTGATCGTGCAGCCGCTCGATTCGCCACTGGAGGACTACGCGCAGGTCGCCAGCCGCATCAACGGTGTGTCAGGCGTCAAATACGCCATCCCGCTGATTGATGGCCAGGTGCTTGCGCAAGGCAATGTCGGCGGCGGAACCGGAGCGCTGGTGCGCGGCATACGCGGCGAGGATCTGAGCAAGATCGCCATCGTTGCCAGCAACATCAAGCAGGGCTCGATCGCCGATTTCGACTCTGGCGACGGCGTTGCCATCGGCAAGCGCATGGCGGAGAATCTCGGCCTGACGCTTGGCGATACCATCACCTTGATTTCGCCCGACGGCGACGTGACGCCGATCGGCACCACGCCGCGCATGAAGGGTTACAAGATCGCGGCGATCTTCGAAGTCGGCATGTCCGAATATGACACCTCCATCGTCTACATGCCGTTTTCCGAAGCGCAGCTCTATTTCAACATGGACGGGCGGGCGCAGACGATCGAGATCTATGTCGACAATCCAGACGATGTCGATGCGCTGAAACCGAAGGTGGAGGAGGCGGCGCAGCGGCCGATCGACATGGTCGACTGGCGCCAGCGCAACGAGACCTTCTTCTCCGCCCTGCAGGTCGAGCGCAACGTCATGTTCATGATCCTGACGCTGATCGTGCTGGTGGCGGCGCTGAACATCATCTCCGGCCTGATCATGCTGGTGAAGGACAAGGGCCACGACATCGCCATCCTGCGCACCATGGGGGCGTCGCGCGGCGCCATCCTGCGTATCTTCCTGATGACGGGTGCGGCGATCGGCGTGACCGGCACGCTTGCCGGTGTGCTGCTCGGCGTGCTGATCTGCACCAACATCGAGTCCATCCGCCAGTTCTTCTCATGGATGACCGGCAAGGTGCTGTTCAATCCGGAGCTCTATTTCCTCAGCCAGTTGCCGGCGAAGATGGATCCGCGCGAGACGACCTATGTCGTCCTGATGGCGCTCGGCCTGTCCTTCCTGGCAACCGTGTTTCCGGCATGGCGCGCCGCGCGCCTCGATCCGGTCGAAGCCTTGAGGTACGAATAGTGGCCGAGGTCATTATCGAGCTGAAGAGCGTCGAGCGGCACTATGTCCAGGGGCCGCGCAAGCTCACCATCCTGAACGGTGCCGATTTCTCGCTGAAGCGCGGCGAGATGGTGGCGCTGGTGGCGCCGTCGGGCACCGGCAAGTCGACCCTGCTGCACACTGCCGGCTTGCTGGAGCGTCCCGACGCCGGCGACGTCATCCTGGCCGGCCGTGCCTGCGGGCGGCTCTCCGATGACGAGCGCACGGCGATCCGCCGCAACGATGTCGGCTTCGTCTACCAGTTCCATCATCTGCTGCCGGAATTCTCGGCGCTGGAAAACATCATGATGCCGCAGCTCATCAAGGGGCTCAGCCGCAAGGACGCGGCCGAGCGCGCGGCGCAGCTGCTCGATTACATGCAGATCGGCAAGCGCGCGTCGCACCGGCCGTCCGAACTCTCCGGCGGCGAACAGCAGCGCGTCGCCATCGCGCGTGCGGTCGCCAATGCGCCGCTGGTGCTGCTGGCCGACGAGCCGACCGGCAATCTCGACCCGGTCACCGCGTCTTATGTGTTCGAGGCGCTGGCGGCGCTGGTCAAGCAATCGGGCCTCGCGGCGCTGATCGCCACCCACAATCACGAATTGGCATCGCGCATGGACCGGCGCGTCACCCTGGCCGACGGCAAAGTGGTGCCGCTTTAGTCTCTGATGTCGTCATCCTAGGGCGAAGCTCCGCGGAGCGGAGCGTAGACCCTAGGATCCATGCCGTTACTTTCGAGACAAATGCAGGGGTCGAGGATATGCGACCTCTATCAGAGGCGATAATTCTGCACCGTAGCATCGCCCCTGGTCACGGCATGGATCCTAGGGTCTGCGCGCGTCGCTCCGCTCCTTGCTCCGCCCTAGGAGGACGATGCGATGGCTAATCGCAAAGGCTTCGGTCAGCCCACGTAGCACCGTCGCTCGCCCCTCAACCCTTTCTTAACCCTGCCGATTTGATCGCCCGAAAATTCCGGAGGCGGCCGCATCGTGCCCGTTGACTTTGAAACAAAATTAGAACAAAATGCGAACATATCAACAACAGGAGAGAGTTATGACCGATCTGGTTCAGGATGTCATCTCACTGGTTTGCATGAGCACGTTCCTTGTTTCCATGGCGATCTGGATCGGAGCCATGTGATTTGGCGGCGTTCGCCGCCGCTGTTCCTACGCGGTGGAAGGCCGTTCCGCCGTTAAGCTTTTCTTGCCGCCGTAACGTTAGGGTACCCCGGCAAGACAGGGAGCAACGTCCAGGTGTCGCCCATAGTCACGGCCATTCTGGTGGCCAGCAATCTCGGGCTGATCTTTCTGTTGATGACCGTGCCGCTTGGTCTGCGCACGGTGCGGCTGACCCGTCTGGTGGCGATGGACCGCCAGCGCCTCTGGCAGGCGCTGTGGCCGCTCGGCAGCGATGCCGGCTGGTCCGGTGAGATCCTTTCCGCCGAGGCGCCGGACGGCGAGGGCGTGGCCCGCATCACGCTGTCGTGGGAAGGTCGCGACGGCAAGCCGATCGAACGCAGGTCGCGGTTTGAAGACGTCGTCGAAGGTATCAGCTTCTCGATGCGTGTCATCGAGGACACCGCGCTCGATGCTTCGTTCTGGAAGGACTTTTCCGAAACCGCCGAACTCGTTTCCGAGGGCAACGGCACGCGGGTGACGCTCAGCCAGACGGATCGCTATCGCGGCGTCGCCTTCCTGGTGTTCCGCTATTTCGCCCTGCGCCGCGAACTCTCCAAGCTGCAGCGCTGGGCGCGGACCGGGCAGTATCGCAAGGGCGGTTGGTTCGAGCATCCGCTCAGCCAGGTTGGCTTTGCCGGGCTTTCGGCGCTGATCCTGTGGCCATTCTTCGGCCTTCACTTCGGCGGCCTGGCACTGGCCGCGATCCTCACATCGGTGGTCGCCCTGCATGAGCTTGGCCATATGGCGGCGTTCCGGCTTATGGGCCACAACCGGGCACGGATGATCTTCATTCCGCTGCTCGGCGGCATCGCCATTGGCGGGCGGCCCTATGACAGCCGTTTCGAGGTGGCTTTCGTGGCGCTGATGGGCGCCGGCTTCTCCGCATTCCTGGTGCCGGTTGTGATCGCTGCCAGCACCTTTGCCGGCGCGGAAGGCCACCGGCTGGCGGCGGCCCTGCTGGCGACCCTGGCGGGCTTCGCCGCACTGTTCAACATCGCCAATCTGGTGCCGGTGTGGAAGTTCGACGGCGGTCAGGTGCTGCGCCAGATCTGTCCGGGACCGGTCGCACTGGCGCTGGCTTCCTTCTTCCTGCTCTCGGCTTTCCTGGCTGTCGGTTGGCAGGCCGGCTTTTCCTCCAATTTCCTGCTCGCGACGGGAGCGGTGTTTTCGATCCTCAGCCTGCTGACGATGAGCAGCGGGGTCAAGCCGCGTTACGAGCTGAAGCCGATCCGCACCATCGACCGCCTCGCCATGGCCGCGGCGTTGCTGGCGGTGTTCGCCATCCATGGCTATGGCGTGTTGTGGGCCTCCGCCCAACTGATTTGAGCCGTACCGGATCCGGAAGGATCAGCCCGCCTTGCGCTCGGCTTCGACAGGCAAGACCGTGGCGGGACCGAACACATCCTCGAAGGCGGATTTCAACGCGAGATCAAGGTCGGCCATTCCCAGGGGAAGGCCGAGATCGACGAGGCTGGTGACGCCGTGGTCCTGCACGCCGCAAGGCACGATGCCGCTGAAATGGTCGAGATCGGGCTCGACATTGATGGCGATGCCATGAAAACTCACCCAGCGCCGCAGCCGGATGCCTATGGCCGCGATCTTGTCCTCGGCCGGCGAGCCGTCCGGCAGGGCAGGGCGATCCGGCCGCACGACCCAGACGCCGACCCGGTCCTCGCGGCGTTCGCCCTGCACGTTGAAGGCGGCGAGCGTGCCGATGATCCACTGTTCGAGCGCCGCGACGAAGGCGCGGACGTCCTCACGCCGCCGCTTCAGATCAAGCATGACATAGGCGACCCGCTGGCCCGGCCCATGATAGGTGTATTCGCCGCCGCGGCCGGCCGCAAATACCGGGAAGCGGCTGGCGTCGATCAGATCCTCGCCGCGAGCGCTGGTGCCGGCCGTGTAGAGCGGCGGGTGTTCGACCAGCCAGACCATTTCGCCGGCAGCGCCGCTGCGGATCGCCTCGGCGCGCGCCTCCATGAAGGCAAGTGCTTCGCGATAGGCGGTAAGGCCGGGCTCGATCAGCCATTCGACCGGTGCTGAACCGGGGAGCGGCAGGAACGACGTGGCGATCTGGCTGCGTTCGGGCATGGCGTATCGTCTTTTCGCTTATGCATGTCGCGTCCCAAAACCGCCTCGCACCTTTGGGTGACATCAACTTGCCTTCCATATGGCGATATCAGGCGCAAACGTCCAGTTCCGGCGCTGCGTTCGGACCCTGTGGAGCATTATGCCAATCGCCTGACATTATTGCTTGCCGTGCACTTGTTTCGCCGGAAACGATTTGCTACACGCCGCGAGCCGGTCGGTTCCGGCTCTACCACGTGCGGTCGTGGCGGAATTGGTAGACGCGCAGCGTTGAGGTCGCTGTGGGGCAACCC
>NZ_RZRK01000020.1:0-17446 GCF_003997835.1 Mesorhizobium sp. M7A.F.Ca.CA.004.12.1.1 | reverse complement strand
GGATCTCGTTTGCCGTCGTCAGGATACGGCTCGGCGTAGCATCCTCGTAGCGCAACTCCCACCACCACTGGTGCCCGGTCACCCTGATTGTCAGCACAGCCTCCGAGCCTATCGCAGCCAGCGTCCTGTTGGCGAAAAAGCTTAGCAGCGTCAGTCCGATCAGGATGATGGCGGTCAGCCCGACGGCGGACGCGACCACGCGCATCTTGCGGCGTTCGGCCGCTTCGTCGAGTAAGAGGGGTTCATCGCCGGGACGCGATCGCATAACCAGCGGTGCTGCGAGAGCGATCATCACCAGCACCCACACAACCGCGCAAAGCGCGGTGAAGAACCAGATCAGCCAAGCCAACTCGCCGGCTGCGGGGCCTTTCGGATCCAGCGCCGACTGCCAGCCTGCGCATCCCTGCAGAAGAAGCAGGACACAGAGGGCGAAGGCCACCGAGGCCGGGCGCTTCACGGTGATTTGCCCAGTGTCGCGGCATCCGGCAGACGGTTTTCCGAGGGATGCACCATCATGCCGTCATTGCGTTGCGGCGCGGCGGAGGAGGGCGCGTTGCCGCCCAGTGCACGCACATATGCCGCCAGCTCCCATATCTGGTCATCGGGTATCTTCTGGCCGAAGCTCGGCATCCCGTTCGGCCTGCCGTCGCGGATCGTGGCGTGGATGCTTTCGATCGAGCTGCCGTAGAGCCACTTCTCGTCCATGAGCGCCGGGCCCATGCCGCCACCGCCATTGGCATGGCAGCCCGAGCAGTTGAACCAGCCGAACAGGCGTTTGCCCTCGCTCATGTGGAAGGCGTTGGCCTCGAAGCTCGCCGCCTTGTTATCGGTGGGGGAGGGTCGCTGTCCGCCCGGCTCCAACGTGGTCACGGGCGTCGGCTGCTCACCTGAGCCGAGTGCCGATTGCGGTCGCGTGTCGCGCTCCTCGCGCTGGCAGGCGACCAGGGCCAGCGTCAAGGGCAGTAACATCGCCAGAGCCTGCCTCATCGCGCCGGACTCCCGGCCATGTCCAGACGCGGTACGCCGTATTGCGCCAGAACCGCGTCGATCTCGGCCTTGTGTCTGGCAAGCGCGCTATTCACATCGCCACGCAGCGCATCGTCCTCGCGCCGAACACCCATTGAGATGTCGTACATTAGCGGCAGTTGCGGTCCGTCGATGCGAGGCGTGACCGGCGTGATCCGGAGCGACACCTTTTGCCTCTCGGCGAAATAGCCGGCGAGCGGACCCCAAACCACGGCAAGATCGATCTCGCCGTTCGCAACAGCTTCGACGATGCGCGCCGGAGGGTTGGGAGCGGAGTAGTCGCCATAGACGGGGTAGCCGATGAGGTGCCCGACGATGCCGCGGCGGCCAAGCGCCTGGACAGGCGGCGAGTTGGCGCCGTCGTCGCCGATGAGCTGAACACCGATACGCAATTCTTGCAACCGCGGGTCGTTGAAGGAGGCCACGTCCGGGCCGTCCTGGCGGGTTACGAAGACATAAGACGAACGGTAGTAAGGCGTGGTCGTGCGCAGCATTTCGAGATTGGCAGGCGTGCCGGGCACGAGATCGCAAAGGCCTGCCTTCAGCGTGTTGCGGATGAAGCCACGCCGCTGCGCCCACCAAGTGTACGTCAGCTTGGCGCCGAGATCAGTGGCGATAATTTCCGCGATCCTGTTCTCGAAGCCTTGACCGGCCGCGTTGGAAAACGGCATGTTGTTCGGGTCGGCGCACACTCTCAACTCACGTGGACTGGCAATAGCCGGCAAGAGCAACAAGGCGAGCCCGGCCATGCCGATCGCCACCCGTTGGAACGCCTTTCGCGCCGGACGTACGGTCAAGTCCGATCCATCAAGGCAGCCGGAACACATAAAGCGTGCCTCCCGCCGTGGTAGCGTTCTTTAGATCCTTCATCGCGTTGACGAAGCCAAGTGCCGCGGTGGCATCGCGTGGGTCGAGGTCGCCGGAAACGATGGCACCGGCCCAGCCACCGACGCCTGACAGAATTGCGACATATTGGTGCCCATCGGGGCCGCGATAGGTTATCGGCTGGCCGATGATGCCGGACGATGTCTTGAATTGCCAAAGGAGGTCGCCAGTCCTGGCGCTGACCGCCTTGAACCAGCCTTCCATGGTGCCGTAAAAGACGACATCGCCGGCAGTGACGACGGTGCCGCTCCACACCGGAAAGTTCTCCTTCAGGACCCAGGCCGGCTTGGCGGCGGCAACATCCCAGGCGGTGAAGGCACCACGATTGCCGCCCGGCCCGGGGATCATGCGTACGTTCATGCCGACATAGGGCGTGCCTGCGATGTAGTTTACCTCGACGCCTTCTTCATCCATGCAGAGATTGTTGTGGGGGATGTAGAGCAGGCCGGTCCTCGGCGAAAAGGCCGATGGCTGCCAGTCCTTGAGGCCGGACGCTGTCGGGCAAATGTCTCGCACCACCTTGCCGGTGCCGGTTCTCTTGTCGGGGTTTGCAATCAGGCGGCCGGTCTTCAGGTCGACGCCCTTGCTGGAATTGACCGGGCCATAGGCTGTGGCCGACAGCACCTCGCCAGTGGTCCGATCGAGGATATAGAGGTAGCCGTTGCGTTCCGGTCGGACGAGGACCTTGCGCGGCTTGCCTTGCCAGGTCATGTCCAAAAGGATCTGCTCGTTGATGCCGTCATAGTCATGGAGGTCATGCGGGCTCCACTGATAGAACCACTTCGCCGCTCCGGTATCGGGATCACGCGCGAAAATACCGGACGTCCATTTGTTGTCGCCGGGCCGCAAATCCGGATTCCACGGTCCTGGATTGCCTGTGCCGTGGAAAATCAAGTTCAAGTCCGGATCGTAGGAGATCCAGCCCCACATATTGCCGCCGCCGATCTTCCAGGCTTCCGGCGGCCATGTCGTCACGCCAAGGTCTGTGCCCTTGTCCATGTCATAGTGGGGCTTGAAGTCCGGGCCGATCAGCACATCCTTGTCGGGTCCAGTGCCATAAGCCGTCCAGACAATATGCCCGTCTCCGGCATCCAGCGCCTTGACCCAGCCGCGGACGCCCATTTCGCCGCCGGAATTGCCGACCAAAACTTTGCCCTTCACCACCAGCGGAGCCATGGTGATGGTCTCGCCGATGTTGATGTTGCCGATATGAGCGTTCCAGATCGGTTTGCCTGTGTTGGCGTCGAGGGCGATCGTGTGGCCGTCCAGCGTGTTGAAGAAGATGCGCCCGTCGGCGAAGGCCGCGCCGCGGTTGACGACATCGCAGCAGGCCACCCCTTGTGCCGCCGGCTCGGGGTTGGGCTCGTACTTCCACTTCATCGGCGCGCCGGGCCTGGAAAGGTCGAGCGCGTAGACGATGTTGGGAAAGGGCGTGACGATGTACATGATGTTGCCGACAACCAGCGGCGCTGCTTCCTGGCCCTTGTTCACGCCGGTGGAGAAGGTGAAGGCGACCTGCAGGTTCTTGACGTTGCCTTCGTTGATCTCGGTCAGGTCGCTGAAGCGGGTCGACGCGTAGTTCTTGGCCGGCATTGTCCATTGCCCGTCATCGGGTGGCGCGGCGGCGGCGGGCGGCGCAATAGCCGCCGCCGATGGCGGCTCCGAGGCACCGCTCAGGAATGGGCCGCATGCCAGCAGCATCACCGAGAGTATGCAGGTGCGAAAAGAATTCTCGGTCGCCAATGCGCGGGCGCCTCGTCCTGCGTCAACGCGCGCCGGTGCCGGGTGCAGCGTGCCTTTCATTTGTGGATCGAGCCTCCCACGCCGGCGCCGAGCGCCGCCGCGATGTCAGCCTCGGTACCGGCACAAAGCGGATGGCCCCAACCCGAGGCGCTTTTGCCGCCGGGATCGAGATCGTAGACGATGGCGTCCTTGCGATTGGGATTGACCCCGGCGGGAACCTTGTCGAGGCCGAGCGCCGCGCGAACACGCCAGGCGACATTGTGATCGGCGCATGAGGAATCTCCGGAGACCCCGATCCCTCCGACGATGCTCTTGCCGTCATAGAGGGCAAGCCCGCCGCCAAACACAACGACGCCTCCAATCGGCTTGCCGACAAGGGGATCGCTGGCGCTTCCGAACGTTTTGGGATCGCCCGCATAGGCCGCGGCCTGGTTAACCGGATTGGTCTCCTGCAAGCCGAAAAGCGGCCCGCCAGGTTGCGCCCCCGCGTAGAGATTGGCCGTCGATAGGGCCATTTGCGCCAAGCTGAGCCCATTGGCCGTATTGGCCTTCTCTGCCGCGACGAGGCGACTGCCTGGCCATTGGGAATCGGCGGTGGGACCGCTGAAAGCGATCGCGCACACGGCGCCGTCGCGGGCAACGACAGCCGCCCATTCGTTAGTCTCAAAGCCTCCGTTGGCAGGTCCGCCGCTCGCTTTCACATTGGCCTTGAGGACAGCGAGCAGCTTATCGTGGTGGGCCGGGCAGGGCGCCTGTGCCATGGCTTGGCCCTGTGGGGACAGGCCACCCGCCAACACCAGGCCAAAGGCAGATAAGAAAAGCTGACAGCGGTACATTGTCCTGCCCATTGGTTCGAGCATCAAAGAATCATGGAGCACTCTGTCAGACTGGAGAATGCGAGAAAGAATCCGTGATCCAATGCCGTCGATGTCTAACTTGGGCGATGCAGGTATGTTCCTGCTTTTGGAAAAAATGCACAGTTCCCGTCCGGTGAATGGCAAGGTTGCCGTCTGTCCCGCCGGCTGCCGGCTCATCGCACCTAGTAAGCACTTGGCATTATCGGAGAAGCGGAGCGGTTGCGGGACCATACGGACGATCCACCCGGCAATGAGGGGTTAGCGTAGTCCGGAGTGCTTCGTAGTGGTTTTTCGCAGAAAAACCAACGGTTTGCGGTTCATCTCATTCACAATCGGACCCACATTATCAACTGAAGTCTTCGATTGCCTAAGTCGCTGATTTCTTTGGCCTCGTGCAAATCTGGGTGTAAGGGCAGCAGATCCATCTGACGGTGCTTTGACGGTAATTTTCGTACGCGACTCAACGTTCGAGAAAAGAACCGTCACCCAGTGCTCATGACAATACCTAGACACATATGGTCGTTGTCTTGTTCAGATGGTATCGATAACATGTCCTTCGCGTGGAGTTTGATTCCAAGGGGTGGCTCATGATCGATGCAGGACGCCGCAGAGACCTTGTGACCGAACGTCTAGCGCTTCCCTTGGGCAGGCCTCAGCCGGCCGGTGGAGCGGCATGATGGCCAAGGCTGCCTCATCTAGGCCCCTCGAAAGCCATGCGCCAACTATGGTTGACGTGGCGCTGCGGGCAGGTGTGTCCACCATGACCGTTTCACGCGCCCTGAAAGAGGGCAGCCGGGTTTCCAAGGCGACGCGGGAAAAGATCATGGCTGCGGTCAACGAGCTTGGTTACGTGCTCGACCAGTCAGCCGGTACCCTGTCCTCGCGCAAGACTGGATTTGTTGCTGCAATGGTTCCATCGCTCAACAATTCCAACTTCGCCGACACGGCGCGCGGTATTACGGATGAACTGGAGAGCACGGGACTCCAGCTTCTTCTCGGCTACACCGACTACACGGTCGAGAAGGAGGAAAAGCTGATCGAAGCGATGCTCCGCCGACGGCCGGAAGGCATCATAATGACTGGAGGAGCCCATACGGAGCGCGCCCGCCGCCTTCTTGATAACGCGGGCATCCCGGTAGTCGAAACCTGGGAGTTGCCGTCGAAACCCATCGATCAGGTGGTCGGGTTCTCCAACGAAGAGGCGATGGGGCTTCTCGTCAAAACGCTGGCCAGGAAAGGCTATCGAAAATTCGGCTACATCGGTGGCACGACCTCGCGCGACACGCGCGGCAGCCAGCGGCGCGAAGGCTTTGTCCGAGCCATCGAGGAACTCGGCCTGCCGACCGGCCGGCTTGTCTCCTTCGGCGTGCCACCGATCTCCATCGAACAAGGTGGCCAGGCGGTTGTGAGCATGCTGGAACGCTGGCCGGACACCGAGGCCGTGCTCTGCGTTTCCGATCTCTCGGCCTTTGGCGCGCTGATGGAATGCAAGCGTCGTGGAATGCGGGTCCCGCAGGACATCGCCATTGCCGGCTTTGGCGACTATGAGGTTGCCGCCTTCTGCCATCCCGGCATCACAACCGTGAACGTGGACTGCTATGGCATCGGACAACAAGCTGCCCGCAGGCTTATCCAGATCATCCGCGGCGGCGAAAAGAAGCACGAACAGGAAATCATCCTGACCGGGTATCGCGTCGTCGAGCGCGAAAGCACCTGAACTCCTTCAGCAAATTCCAAAACAGTAAAGGCATAGCGATGTTTCGAAAGACCATCAGCCTCACGCATGACGGCGCGTTGAAAGCCGTGGCTGCCGGAGCCGCACGCGCCGTCACGATAGGGGTGCCGCAATGTCTTGTGGTTGTCGATGCAAGCGGCGAGACCATCGCCAGCCTGCGTATGGACGGCGCACGGTTCCTGAGCCTGCACACGGCGCGGGCAAAGGCGCGCACGGCGGCGTCGATCAACGCCGCCACCGGCGGCATGGCGCCCGAAGCAGCAACCTTGGCTGGGATCGCCTCACAGGGCGGCGTGACCAATTTGCCTGGCGGCCTGCCGATCCGCTTCGATGGCCGCCTGGCGGGCGCCATCGGTGTCGGTTCGGGAACCGGCGAGCAGGATTTCGACGTGGCACGCGCCGCGCTGGCGGCGATCGGCGCCGACGCGATTTAAAGGCGATGTGTTGATGCGCTTCCAGCGCATCCGAAGGATCTTCAGAACGCGATCTGGACCTTCATCGACCTGTTGCGGTCACCAGCGATCTCGAAAGCGGTAACCGCCTCGTCGAGCGGATAGATGCCTGATAGCAGCGGTTTGACATCCACCCGGCGGTGGTTGATCAGGTCGACGGCGAGCGCGAATTCCTCGTGAAAACGGAAGCTGCCGCGCATCTCGATCTCTTTGGCGACGATCAGGTTCTGCGGGAGAGACACGTCGCCGCCAAGGCCGAGCTGCATCAGCACGCCGCGCGGCTTCAGCACGTCGAGTCCGGCCCGTGCCGCGCGCTCGTTGCCGGAGCATTCGAACATCACGTCGAAACTGCCCTTTTCGATGTTATAGGCAGCGAGCTTGTCGGCGTCGGTGGCGACATTGATGGTGCGGTCAGCGCCGATCTCCCGAGCCTTTTCCAGCACGGCATCCATGACGTCGGTGACGATGATTTCGCGCGCGCCGTGGGCTCTGGCTGCCAGGATGCAAAGCGCGCCGATCGGCCCGCAGCCGGTGACCAGAACGCGTTTGCCGAGCAGCGAGCCGGCGCGGTTCAGGGCATGCAGCGTAACCGCAAAAGGCTCGGCGAAAGCGGCCTCGTTGATGGAGATATGGTCGGCGATTTTATGACATTGCCACGCCTCCGCGATCAGGCGCTGGCGGAACGCCCCTTGTATATGGGGCATCGGCATGGCGCTGCCATAGAAGCGCATGTTGAGGCATTGGTTCTGCATGCCTTGCAGGCAGTAGCGGCAGGCGTTGCAGGGTCGGCTGGGCGAGATCGCGACGCGGTCGCCGACAGCGAGTGTGGAAACGCCGCCGCCGATGACCTTTACTGTGCCGGCAACCTCGTGGCCGAGGATCATCGGTTCGCGCAGGCGAATCGCGCCGAAGCCGCCATGGTTATAGTAGTGCAGGTCCGAGCCGCAGATGCCGCCGGCTTCGACCGCGATCTCGACCTGTCCGGCGCCGGGGGAGCCCGGATCGGTCTCCTCTATCCGCAGGTCTTTTATCGCGTGGATGACGATCGACTTCATGATGGAATCTCTTTCTCAAACGACCGGTGTCAGCAAGGTCTGTCCGCCGAAATGGGCCGCGAGATTGTCGCGAACGAGCTGACCCATTGCCTTGCGGGTCTCCACCGTGCCGCTGGCGTGGTGCGGTTGCAGCACGACATTGGAAAGCTTCAGGAAGCGATCGTCGATCGTTGGCTCGTTCCAGAACACGTCAAGGCCGGCGCCCTTTATGGCACTGGATTCCAGGGCCGCGAGCAACGCGGTCTCGTCAACCGTGCTGCCGCGCGAAATATTTATGACGATGCCGTCAGGCCCGAGTGCAGCCAGAACATCCGCATCGATGATGTGCTTCGTGCTGTCGCCGCCAGCGAGCGTCACAATCATGAATTCACTCTGTCGCGCCAGTTCGACCAGATCGCCAACGAATGCGTAGGGCAAGTCATCGCGCTTACGCACGTCGAAATAGGCGACAGCGCAGTCGAAGGCTGCGGCGCGCCTGGCCACCGCCGCGCCGACGCGGCCCATGCCGACAATGCCCAGCCTTTTCCCGCAAACGCGCGTCACCAGCGGCATGTTGGCCTTGCGCCAGCTGCCATCGCGGACGTAGGCGTCGGCCTGCGGGATCTTGCGCGCCACTGCCAGCAGCAGCCCGATGCCGATATCGGCCACGTCCTCGGTCAGCACGTCAGGCGTGTTGGTGACGCGGATGCCGTTTGCCCTGGCGTAAGCAAGGTCGATGGCGTCGGTGCCGACGCCATAGCAGGAGACGATTTCAAGCTTCGGCAGTTTCGCCATCAGCGCCGCACTTGCCCCAAGCTCGCCGCGCGTTGCGATGGCACGAATCGCGCCAGCTCGGCTTGCGATAAGCGCGTCCTTGTCCTCCGCCTGCCAGAGCTTGTGAACGCGATATCTCGCCTCGAGGTCTTCCATGTCCCAATCCGGATAGGGGCCGGTCATCAATATATCGGTCATGGCGTCGTCTCCTCAGCAAGTTCATTTTTCCCATTGACTATGTTATCGATAACATTCATGTCAATAGGCACTGGCGGCGGCGCGGTGGAAATCATATCCGCTTCAGGGGACAGTCCTCAGGAGGAGCGCATGAGCAGTTCGTTGTTCGATTTGACCGGCATGCGGGCGCTGGTCACCGGCTCGGGTCAGGGGATCGGCCTGGCGCTGGCAGAGGGGCTGGCGCAGCACGGCGCCGAAATCGTGCTGAACGGGCGCAACGCTGAAAAAGTCGCGGCCGCTGCCGATGCGCTGGTGGCCCGGGGATACAAGGCTCGCGTGGCGGTCTTCGACGTGACCGATCACGCTGCGGTCGTCAAAGGCGTCGCCGAGATCGAGGCGACGATCGGCGCCATCGACATTTTGATCAACAATGCCGGCATGCAGTTTCGTATGCCGCTCGAGGACTTCCCTGCGGACAAATGGGACGAGCTGCTGCGCACCAACATCTCCAGCGTGTTTTTCGTCGGGCAGGCGGTGGCGCGGTACATGATTGCGCGCAAGTGCGGCAAGATCATCAACATCGCCTCGGTACAAAGCGAGTTGGCCCGCACGAACATCGCGCCCTATACCGCCACGAAGGGAGCGGTGCGCAATCTGACGCGCGGCATGTGCGCCGACTGGGCCAAGCATGGCCTGCAGATCAATTCCATCGCGCCGGGCTATTTCAAGACGCCGCTCAACCAGGCGCTGGTCGACAATCCCGAATTTTCGACATGGCTGACCAACCGAACGCCGGCCGGACGCTGGGGCGATGTCGGCGAACTGATCGGCGCGGCAGTCTTCCTGGCCGGACCGGCCTCATCCTTTGTCAACGGACACACGCTCTATGTCGATGGCGGCATCACGACCTGTCTTTGAGCCCGCACTCATCGTCGTGATGGGTGTCAGCGGCTGCGGCAAGACCAGAATCGGAGTCGAGATTGCGGAGCGGCTCGGCCTCCCCTTCATCGAAGGCGACACGCTGCATCCGCCCGGCAATGTCGAAAAGATGTCGGCCGGCATCCCGCTCGCCGATGACGATCGCTGGCCGTGGCTGGATCTGGTGGGTGCAGCCTTGCGCCAGGCGAACGAGGAGGGCCGTGGGCTTGTCGTAAGCTGCTCAGCGCTGAAGGAATCCTACCGTGATCGGCTTCGCCATGCGGTGGGCGGGTCGGCGGTTTTCATATTCTTGGAGGGGTCGCGCGCGCTGCTGCAAGCCAGACTCGCCGAGCGTGGCGGCCATTTCTTTCCGCCGGCGCTGCTCGATAGCCAATTCGCTGCGCTGGAAAATCCGGATGGTGAGAAGCTAGTGGTCACCGTGGATATCAACGCTCCGGTCTACAGCATAGTCGACGCGGCTTTGGAGGGGCTGGGCACTCTCAGTGTCGCACCCGCTGCCGGGACAAAGAGAGAGGCACGTTGACATGACAGAAGCAGCACAAATCGCCGTTGTCGGCGCCGGCATCATGGGATCGGCGATTGCCACCCGCCTGATCGAGACCAAGCAGACCGTCACGATGTTCGATCTGGACAAGGCCAAGGTTGCCGCCCTGACCGCGAAGGGTGCGGCAGCCGCCGCGTCTGTCGCCGAGGCGACACACGCCAGCAGCTTCGTCATCCTCAGCCTCAACCATGCCGATATCGTGCGTTCGGTGGTGTTTGGCGACGGCGGTGTCGCGGCTGCGGCGTCGTCCGAAAAGCTGCTGATCGACATGTCGTCGATCGACCCGGCCGACACCGCTGAGATGGCGAAGAAGCTCTTTGCCGAGACCGGCATGAAATGGCTCGACTGTCCGCTGTCGGGCGGCGTTCCCGGTGCGCTCGCCGGCCGGCTGACCGTCATGGCGGGCGGCGAGGCGGCAGACTTCGAACACGCGCGCACGGTGATGCGGCATCTCTGCGCCAACTACACGCTGATGGGGCCGAGCGGGGCAGGGCAGACAACCAAGCTGATCAACCAGCTTTTCTGCGCGGTGCTGTTCCAGGCCGTCGCCGAAGCGGTGAAACTCGCCGAAGCCGGCGGCGTCGATCCCAAGGCCATCCCGGCGGCGCTGAAGGGCGGCAGGGCCGATTCCAGCATCATGCAGGAGTTCATGGCAAAGTTTGCCGCTCGCGATTTTTCAGCCACCGGACGCATCGACAACATGCTGAAGGACCTCGATTCGCTGCAGGCCTTTGCGCTGAAGACCAAGACGCCGATGCCGATGACCGGGCAGGTGGTCGAGATCCATCGCCTGCTCTGCGCGGCCGGGCTGGGGTCTAAGGATTCGGCTGAAATGATGCGCCTGCTCGACGGCAAGACCAGCTGAGCGGCGAGCCCTGGACTTTGTCGCTTGACGCTCAGAAATGTTATCGATAACATCATTTGGCGATCTTGGGAGGAACGCTTGTGTCTGAGGAAAAATTGATCGAATTCAAGTCGATTACCAAGGAGTTCGGCGGCACCCGCGCGCTCTCCGACGTGTCGCTCGATCTGCACAAGGGCGAGATCCTGGCACTGCTCGGCGAGAACGGCGCCGGTAAGTCGACGCTGATCAAGACGCTTGCCGGCATCTACCGTCCCGATGGCGGCAGCATCCTGTTTCGCGGCGAGCCTTATCATCATCGCCCGCCGCGGCCGAACCAGCGCCAATCCGTCGCCTTCATTCACCAGGATCTCGGCCTGATCGAGTGGATGACGGTCGGCGAAAATGTCGGCCTCGCGCAGGGATTTTCGCTGCGCTCCGGTCTCATCGACTGGCGCTCCACCGAAAAGCGGGCGCACGAGGCGCTGAAGCTTGTCGGCTGCGATTTCGATCCGACGACGCGCGTCCAGGATCTAACGCGTACCGAAAAATCGCTGGTCGCCATCGCCCGCGCTCTGGCCACCGAGGCCGATGTTCTGGTGCTCGATGAGCCGACCGCCAGTCTCCCGGCCGACGAGGTCGATCGCCTGTTCGACGCCATCCGCCCGCTCAAGCAGCGCGGTGTCGGCATGATCTATGTCTCGCATCGCCTCGACGAGATTTTCCGCATCGCCGACCGCGTTGCCGTGCTGCGCGACGGCAGGCTGGTTGGCCAGAAGAAGGTCGCCGAGACCAAGCCGGACGAGCTGGTCGAGATGATCGTCGGCCGTCCGGTAAGCCAGGTTTTCAGCAAGGCTGAGACGCAGGCCGGCGAGACGGTGTGCGCTGTTCGCGACCTGGTCTGCGCCGGCGCCGGTCCGGTGTCGTTCGACGTGCGCAAGGGAGAGCTGCTCGGTCTGGTCGGATTGCGCGGCGCCGGACAGGAATTGGTCGGCCGCACGCTGTTCGGCTGCCAGGCCTTTTCCGGTTCGGTGACGATCAATGGCGCTATGCCCGATCTATCGAGCCCGATCGCGGCGATGGCGGCCGGCGTCGGCCTAATCGCCCGCGACCGGACGGAGGAATCCATCGCGGCCTCCTTGTCGATCCGCGAGAACAGTTTTCTCAATCCCGGTGCCGGCAAGCGCGGCCTGTTCTCATTCCTGGCGCCTCACAAGGAGGCTGCGCTGGCGCAAGTGATCGGCGGCTCGGTCGGGCTGCGCCCCAACGATCCGAACCTGCCCATCGAAGCGCTTTCGGGCGGAAACCAGCAAAAGGTGGTCGTCGGGCGCTGGCTCCACACCGGCCGCACATTGCTGATCGCCGAGGACCCCACTGCCGGCGTCGATGTCGGCGCCAAGGCCGAGATCTACCGGCTGATCGGCCGCGCACTTGAAGCCGGCCTCGCTGTGGTCGTGGTGTCGACCGATTTCGAGGAGATCGCCCATATCTGCCACCGCGCCTTGGTGTTTTCGCGCGGACAGATCGTGCGCGAACTCACCGGCAACGACCTGACCACATCCGCCGTGATCATTGCGGCATCGGCTTCCGAAGCCGCCTGAATTTTCTGGGAGCGAACCCATGCAATCGATCGAATCCAGTGCACTTGAACCAACCCGTGGCGAAATGGCGGGTTTGCCTTTGGGGCAGAAGATCGTCCGGCTGCTGCCGGTCTACGGGCTGGTGATCCTGACGGCGCTGCTCATCCTGTTGTTTTCGATCCTGCTGCCGAACACCTTTCCGACCCTGCTCAATTTGCGCTCGATCATCTCCGACAAGGCGATCATCGCCCTGCTGTCGCTCGCGGCGATGATTCCGATGGCGTCCGGGCGCATCGACCTCACCGTCGGCTACGGCATCGTGCTGTGGCACATCCTTGCCATCAGCCTGCAGACCATGTTCGGCGTTCCGTGGCCGCTGGCGGTGATCGTCGTGCTGCTTCTCGGCGCTGCAACCGGCTTCCTCAACGGACTGCTGGTGGAAGTCGCCCGCATCGACTCCTTCATCGCCACGCTCGGCACCGGCACCGTGCTCTACGCTCTGGCGCTCTGGCACACTGGCGGGCGGCAGGTCGTCGGCGTGTTGCCCGACGGCTTCTATGCGCTCAACGGCACGATGGTGTTCGGCCTGCCGATCACCGGCCTCTATGTCTTGGCGATTGCCGTCTCGCTGTGGATCATCCTCGAATATCTGCCGATCGGCCGCTACGTCTATGCCATCGGCGCCAATCCGAAGGCTGCTGCGCTGAACGGCATTCCGGTGCGCCGCTTCGTCATCGGCGCCTTCATTTCGTCGGGTTTCCTGACGGCACTGACAGGCGTCCTGCTCGCCTCCAAGCTGCGCATCGGCCAGGCCAGCGTCGGGCTGGAATATCTTCTGCCGGCCCTGGTCGGCGCCTTTCTCGGCTCGACCACCATCAAGCCTGGACGCGTCAATGTCTGGGGCACGATGACGGGCGTCGTCATCCTGGCGGTCGGCATTTCCGGCATCCAGCAGTTCGGCGGCTCTTTCTTCGTCGAACCGCTGTTCAACGGCGTGACGCTGCTCGTCGCCATCGGTATTGCCGGCTACGCCCAGCGCAAGCGCGGCGCGGCGCACAGGGCCAGGACCAAGACCGCAGAGCAGTCCTCGAAGTGACCAGCCGAACCATCCCGGGATCCATGAAATGAGCGACTACGAGATTCTGGACGACCGCTTCCGAAAGCTGACGATCGGGCATGCCAAGCTCGAACGGCTGTGGACCGGCAGCCGCTGGGCCGAGGGGCCGGTCTATGTTCCCGCGGCAAAGCATTTGCTGTGGTCGGACATCCCCAACGACAGGCTGCTGCGCTACGACGAAAGCGACGGTTCGGTCAGTGTCTTCGAAACCCCTTGCAACAACCAGAACGGCCACACGCTCGATGGCCAAGGCCGCGTCGTCGCCTGCGAGCATCGCGGCCGTCGCGTCTCCCGGCTCGAACATGATGGGCGCTGGCAGCCGCTTGTCGAAACCATCGACGGCAAGCGGCTCAATTCGCCCAACGATGTGGTGGTCAAATCCGATGGGACGATCTGGTTCACCGATCCAGTCTACGGCATCGACAGCCACTATGAAGGCATGATTGCCCGGCCGGAGATCGGCGCATCGCATGTCTACCGGTTCGATGAAGCAACCGGCGAGGTGAGTGCGGTCATCGCCGATCTGGTGCAGCCGAACGGGCTGGCTTTTTCGCCCGACGAGAGCATCCTCTACGTGTCGGATACCGGCGCAAGCCATGTTCAGGGCCTGCCGCGTGCGATCAAGACCTATGACGTCGCTGCGGACGGACGCTCGCTGCGGTCGCGCGGCACGCTGGCCGAATGCGAGGCAGGGTTCTTCGACGGGTTCCGCGTCGATCGCAATGGCAATATCTGGGCCTCGAGCGCCGACGCGGTTCGCGTCTACGCGCCGGACGGGACGCTTATCGGGCGCATCCCGGTTCCCGAAATCGTCTCCAATCTGTGCTTCGGCGGTCCGAAGCGCAACCGCCTCTACATCACCGCCCAGACGTCGCTCTATTCCATCTATGTCAACGCGCATCCAGCCGGCCTGAGCCCGGTGGCTGGGCAGATCAGCCAGTGACCTGGCGCCGAAATCGAGTTCCGGAAAGACCAGATAACTTTTTTGAAACCAGGGGAGGTACCAACATGCAACGCAGAACACTTCTGAAATCATCCGTCGCCTTGATGGCCACGACCGTCGCTGCTCCAGTCCTGTTCGCCGGCCACGCACGCGCAGACGCGATGGCCGACGCCATGGCGGTGGTCGAAAAATATGCGCAGAAAGTAACCGCCTGGGACGGCCCGACCACCGGTCCGAAGGCGCAGCCGGGCAAGACGATCGTCGTGCTCGCGGGTGACCTCAAGAACGGCGGCATTCTGGGCGTCACCACCGGCGTAGAGGAGGCAGCCAAGGCGATCGGCTGGGAGGTCAAGGTGATCGACGGCGCCGGCTCGATCGGTGGCCGCACCGCCGCCTTCGGCCAGGCGATGGCGTTGAAGCCGAATGGCATCGTCATTAACGGTTTCGACGCTGTCGAGCAGGCGCCGGCGCTGGAACAGGCTAAGGCCGCCGGCATCCCGCTGGTTTCCTGGCATGCCGGACCGGTGATCGGACCTGACGAAAAGAGCGGCGTCTTCGCCAATGTCTCGACCGACGCCATGCAGGTCTCCACGGCTGCGGCCGACTGGGCCTACACCGATGCCAAGGGCAAACCCGGCGTCGTGATCTTCACCGATTCGACCTACGCCATCGCCATCGCCAAGGCCGACATGATGAAGGCCGAAATCGAGCGGCTGGGCGGCAAGGTGCTCGAATATGTCGACACGCCGATCGCCGAGACCTCGCAGCGCATGCCGCAGCTGACCACGTCGCTGCTGCAGAAATACGGCGATGCCTGGACGCACTCGCTGGCGATCAACGACCTCTATTTCGACTTCATGGGACCTTCTCTGGCCGCCGCCGGCAAGGCCGGCACGGACGCGCCGATCAATGTCGCCGCCGGCGACGGTTCGGAATCGGCCTATCAGCGCATCCGCGCCGGCCAGTTCCAGAAGGTGACGGTCGCCGAACCGCTCAACCTGCAGGGCTGGCAACTGGTCGACGAACTGAACCGCGCCATCGCCGGTGAAAAATGGTCGGGCTATCTGTCGCCGCTGCATGTGGTGACGGCCGACAATGTCGAGTTCGACGGTGGCCCGAAGAATGCCTTCGACCCCGAAAATGGCTACCGCGACCAGTACAAGAAAATCTGGGGCAAATAAGCACGCACCAAGGCGGGCGTATCACCCGATGCGCCCGCAAGCCGACAGACGTCACAAGCACACAATCAGGAAAGCCTCGCCATGATCATTCGCTACGCCCTCTTCGAAGGTGAAATCCATCCCGGACAAGAGAGCGAGTTCCGGCGCTTCGTCAGGGACCGGCTGGTGCCGCTCTGGACTCAGTTTCCCGGCGCTGAGGAAGTGCGCGTTCTCGACGGTACGGCGCGCGACGAAGGCGCGCCCACCTACGCGATGGCGCTGGCCATTCGCTATCGGGACATGGACACCTGCAACCGGGCGCTTCAATCCGACGTAAGATTTAAAAGCCGGGAGGTCACCGGTGAACTGCTGAAGATGTTCACCGGCCGCGTGCATCACCATGTTTTCGAGGCAAATGAGTACGCACCGGTCTGATTGAGATCTTGATCGGAAACGCTCCCATTGCTGCGATCAGCGAATGCCGGTATCGGGGGTTGCGTATCCAAGATTTAAACCTGCGGACCAGACGTCGCCCATTGGCCGCGGAACCATACGGTACGATGCGGAAGATCTCTGATTTTCTGCCCAAGGAAAATTCAATAAAATCAACGTTCTCGCTACATCCTCCGGACCCACCATGACCATTGATTTCGAAGCGAAAATGCACACAACCTGAGCGGTGACGGTACTTTTCGAGACGGCATACGCGCCCCGCCAGACGCCGTTGTGCTGCAAAAATCATCCGATTGTTCTCGATAGTTGGTGAAACCTCAAAATATTTTTTGTTGCGATTTTCTCTTTAAAATCAATAGCGTAATTTTCTGACGGTTCTAGTGTCGTTCTTTTCCGCGTTTCAGGAAATATTTGAAAGTGATTTCAATGGGTTATATGGTCTTTAAATAATCGAGTGGGAGTAGGGGGACCGGCGGCAATGGCAAAGGTTCGGCACGTAGCGTCTCCGCTAGTGTGCCTACGCCAATGACCCCTTACCGGCCTCGATCGCCTTTCCAAAACAATCTGACGGCACTGAAACGTGGCTGTGCGTGGATGTAAAGCGTCCTCTCAGCTGTGTAGAGCCTTGGCGTACAATGGCGTGCAAATAGGCGGGTTTGGGCAGATTGCCGGCTCTGAACTCGCTGGCCAGTCCAAACGTTGCGTCGGTGTAAGCAGGCGCTATGGACAGCGCTTGCAAAAATGCGCTCCGCGCAGCCGGCGGGTCATTGATACCCAGTTCGATGAAACCCAGCGGAACAAGCGCGTCGGTATTTGCCGGCTGAAGAGCAAGGACACGCTTCAGCAACCCGGCGGCTTCTTCGAAATGCTGTTCCTGCCGGGCTTGACGCCTAGCGCATAAAGACTATCGGCCGTTTGTCCATGTGCCGCAGTCGCGCAGCGGAGATACACAACCGTGTATCCGGCAAGTGCGACAAGCCGCTTCTGGTGCATCAGACCTTCCCGCCGCGGTTATGATGGCTTGGTGCGACATTCGTGCCTTGCCCCTTCTCCAGGTTTCTTGCCTGCCGTGGCGGAAACCGTGTGCTGAAATTTCAAGGAAAGAACAAGAAATACTTCACTTTTGAAATATTGTTTTCTAAACTATCAGATTTAAATATGCTTAAAAAAATAATATCCCATATAC
>NZ_RZRK01000209.1:0-8588 GCF_003997835.1 Mesorhizobium sp. M7A.F.Ca.CA.004.12.1.1 | reverse complement strand
GCCTTGTACATGCGGTTGCGCATTGCGCCTTCGAGGTTGAAGGATTTGACGACGCGCACGCCGATTGCCGTTTCCTGCATCACCTGCACGATCTGGCCGACCGAGCGAAACTCCATCGCGGCGAACTTGCGAACACGTTTGAGGATGCGGTTGACCCCGTAGATAGCCAAGGGGCCGATGACGAAGCAGATTATGGACAAGGCTGGCTGCTGCCAGACCATGACTCCTACCAGGACAACCAGCGACAACAGGTCGCGCACATAGGACGTGACAACGAGGTCGAGCACGTTGCGCGCCGCCTGCGCATTGTTGGTCATGCGTGTGATCAGGTCGGACGACGAGGTCGAATGGTAGAATTCGATGCCTTGCGCCAGGATGCGGTCGTAGATCTTGCGCTGGCGATCGGCGATGATGGCGTTGCCGACCCGGCTCATGAAATAAGCCTGGATGAAGTTGGCGAGACCCTTGAGAATGAAGATCGTGGCGACCCCCGCCGCAATCAGGTTGACGCGGTCAATCCGCTTGAAGACCACGAATTCGTCGGTGATCTCTTTGAGAATCCAGGCGCTGGCGCCGGTCGTGGCGGCCACCACAAGCATCGACAAGATCGCGGCGCCGTAGCCAAACCTGTGCTGATAAAAGGATTCCCGGATCAACCTCGCAACGAGGCGCTGGTTTTCCGTCGAGCGGAAGAAACGAAACAAACGGCGGATCCTTGAAACCGGGACAACGAAGGCGGCTTATAGAGGGAGTTGCGGCCGGATGGAACCATCCGCGGCCGCCGCGGACAAACCGCTGTTGCAAGCGGCATCGACGGGATGCGATTTTCAGCCTCGGCACTATCAGATGATTCTTTTGACGGGATGACGACAGATGGCTTTCGACCTTATCGTTCGCGGCGGCACACTGCCTGATGGCAGGGTTGCCGACATCGGCATCAACGGTGAGACGATCACGGCGATCGAGCCCACCCTGCAGGGTCCTGCGCGGACCGAGGTCGACGCCCGCGGCAACCTGGTCTCGCCGCCCTTCGTCGATCCGCATTTCCACATGGACGCGACGCTCTCCTACGGCATTCCGCGCATCAATGCGTCGGGTACACTGCTCGAAGGCATTTCGCTATGGGGCGAGTTGAAGCCGCTTTTGACGCATGAGGCGGTGCGTGATCGCGCATTGGCCTATTGCGACTGGGCGGTGTCGATGGGCCTACTCGCAATCCGCACCCATGTCGATGTCTGCGATGACAGGCTGCTGGCGGTCGAGGCGCTGCTCGAGGTCAAGAAGACGGTCGCTCCCTATATCGACCTGCAACTGGTCGCTTTCCCGCAGGACGGGTTTTATCGCGCTCCATCGGCGCGTGAAAACACCATTCGCGCGCTCGACATGGGCGTCGACATTGTCGGCGGCATCCCGCATTTCGAGCGCACCATGGCCGACGGCACGCGCTCGGTAACGGAGCTGTGCGAGATCGCGGCCAGGCGCGGCCTGATGGTCGACCTGCATTGCGACGAGACCGATGATCCGCTGTCGCGTCACATCGAACAGCTTGCGTATGAGACGCAGCGCCTTGGTCTGCAGGGCAAGGTCGCCGGTTCGCACCTCACCTCGATGCATTCGATGGACAATTACTATGTCTCGAAGCTGCTGCCGCTGATCGCCGAGGCCGACGTCTCGGTCATTCCCAATCCGCTGATCAACATCATGCTGCAGGGCCGCCACGACACCTTCCCGAAGCGCCGGGGCCTGACTCGGGTCAAGGAAATGCTGGCGCTCGGCATTCGCGTCGGCTGGGGCCAGGATTGCGTGCTCGATCCCTGGTATTCGCTAGGCACCGCCGACATGCTCGATGTCGCCTTCATGGGCCTGCACGTCGCTCAGATGTCGAGCCCGGCGGAGATGGCGCGCTGCTTCGACATGGTCACCAACGTCAATGCCGCGATCATGGGCCTCGATCATCTCGGCCTGGCGGTCGGCAAGCGCGCCAGCCTGGTCGTCCTCGATGCCGGCAATCCGGTGGAGGCCCTGCGCCTGCGCGCCGAACGCCTGTGCGTCATCGCCAGGGGCAAGGTGGTGGCGGAGCGGACGAAGCAGGAAACCAGGCTGTCCATCGACGGAAGGCCGGTACTTGTGAACCGACGGCACCATTCGCATCAGGACCAATAGGACACCGCATCTGCATCAAGGGTCTGAGCTTCGCCCGTCCGGAAATAAGTCTACATAAAGACTCCACTTTTATTCGAGGAGGATTCCATGTGGCGCAAGACTGTGATGGCGGTGGCGTTGACGGTGCTTTGCACCGGCTGCACGACGGTGACGGCAGAGGACCGCCGCGCCGCCGACGAAGCGAAATGCCGGTCCTACGGCTTCGTCAAGAAGAATGACGCCTTTGCCGAGTGTCTGCAGCGCATCGATCTGGAGCGGCGTGCGGAGCTCAGACGCACCCCGGCTTTCGACCCCTGGGACAGGCCGGTGATCTATCGGCCCATTATTCTCAGGCCGCAGCCAAAAGGGAACTGAATCGCGCAGACCCAGCCGATTCCCGAGGCTGGCCTTGCCGATTTCCGGTTTTCTCCTCGTCAAAGCCGCCGCTTCCGTCTACGACGCGGCTAACTAGGGAGGAATCGGGATCGGCATGACGCAGCCCGTGGCGCAGAATTCGACGATCAGGAATGTGCTTCTGGCCGGCATTCTGCTGATGCTGGCCGGCGACTTCCTGTTTGCGCTGAACGACGCCATGGGCAAGTGGCTGGTCGCCAGCTTCTCCGTCGGCCAGGTGGTGCTGATCCGCTCTATCGGCGCCTTCTTCGTGCTCGGCCCGATGATCGCCAATCAGGGCCCGGCCAAGCTGTTTCGCATGGAACGCCTGGAGCTGCAGCTGCTGCGGGTGGTGATGACCACGCTCGACACCGCGCTATTCTATGCCGCCGTGGTCTATCTGCCGCTTGCCGATGTGATGAGTTTCTACATGGCCGGGCCGATCTACGTTGCGGCACTCTCGCACCTCCTGCTTGGCGAAAAGGTCGGCTGGCGCCGCTGGATGGCGATCCTGCTCGGCTTCTGCGGCGTTTTGATCATGCTGAAACCGTCCTCGGCGGCGTTCTCGCTGTCATCGGGTTTTGCGCTGGTAGGCAGCATCTCCTTCGCCTTCGCCATCATCCTCAACCGCCGCCTGCGTGGCACCAGCGACACCAATCTGGTGACATGGCAAACCATCGGCACGCTGCTGGTCGGCGGTGTGCTGACCATCGGCGCCTGGCAGACGCCGTCGGCACTCGATCTCGGCGCCATGCTGCTGCTCGGTATCGTCTCCTGCGGCGCCCACCTGATGATCACCAGGGCGCTCAAGCTGGCGCCGGCTTCGACATTGGCGCCGCTGCACTACACACTGCTGCTGTGGGCGGTGGTGTTCGGCCTGGTGTTCTTCGGCGACGTTCCCGGTCCGCGCATCCTGATCGGCTCGGCCATCGTTGTTCTCGCCGGCCTGTTCATCTTCCATCGCCAGAAAGTGGTCGAGATCACTGTGCCGCCCGAAAACGTGCCGAAGGGCGTGAGTTAGTCCAGGCTCAGTCCCGGTGTATTGCTGCCAGATGCCGCGAAAACTCCGGCGTCTCCATCAACGCCTTGCAGCGAGCGAAACGGCCATCCGCATAAGCGCGAAAATCATCGACCGGGTTGTTGTTGGCGAGCTGGATCAGCCCCCACAAGGTCCACAACAGGTCGCACATTGCCTTGTAGATGACGATGCGGCCGCGCTCCGCCGGCCTCGCCTCGCCGCCGAAATAAGCGCGTATCATCTCTTCGTCCTGGGCGGCGTCGAACTTGCCCTCCACGCTGAGGTCGCCAAGGTCCCAGAGCGGATCGTTCATGCCCGAATATTCCCAGTCGACGATCCACATCCGCTCGCCAGTATCGAGAAAGTTCTCGCACAGCGGATCGCAGTGGCAGGCGACGATCGGCAGCGGATGGGCGGCCAGCGCCGAGCGGACGCTCTCGGCGTCTCGCACCACGTCATGATAACCGGCGGGCAGGGCGACCTCCTTGGTGGACAGCACCTTGAGGTAATCGTCGATCATCGCGAACAATTCGAAGCGGAAGGGAAACACCGCGCCTGAATCGTGCAGCTTGCGAAAGGCTTCGCCGGCGCGTGCCGGACTGCCCGGACGTGTCCGGAATTTCTCCGGCGACATCGTTTCGGCGCCGGCGATGTAGCGTGTCACCATCACCCCGGTACCGGGGTCGACATGCAGCACCTCGGGACTGACCCCTGCCTTTGCAGCTTCGCGCGCGGCCACCGCTTCGTTGGCCCGGTTGATGTATTCCTCGGTGCCCTTGCCGGGAATGCGCAGGCAGAAGTCGCCGGCCTTGAAGACGAGATTGGTGAGGCCGCCCAGCCGTTCCAGCGGCCCGCTGTAGCCGGCCAGCATGGGAATGGCGTCCAGTGCGGCACGCGCCTCGTCTGTCACCATGCCTGCGCCCCCACGCTGTTATTTGTCGCAGCGACGGTTCCACAATTTTCGCGCTTTGGCTATCATCACTGCGAGATCAAAAATTGGCGGACTGGATAAAAGTGGCGGACAGCAAACATCAGGGCGCGCTCGGCGCGGCCTACGCGGCAAAGCGGCCCGAAGAGGTGGCCGCACTCTATGACCGCTGGTCGGAAACCTATGACGCCGACATGTCGGCCGCCGGCTATCGCCATCCAACGATCTGCCTTGCGTTGCTGGCCCGCCATCTGCCGCGCGGTTCAGCACCGCTGCTCGATGCCGGGGCCGGCACCGGGCTCATCGGCGAATGGCTTGATATTGCTGGTTACCCGCAAGTCGAGGCACTCGATATTTCACAAGGCATGCTGGATCAGGCGGCCCGCAAGGGCGTCTATTCCGCGCTCCACTGCCTTGCGCTCGGCGGTCATCTGCCCTTTGCCGATGATGCCTATGCCGGGATCATCTCGGCCGGCGTCTTCACCTCGGGCCATGTCGGCGTCGCGGGGCTGGACGAGCTAATCCGCATCTGCCGCCCGGGCGGCGTGATCGTGCTGACGGTCAAGAACACGCTGTGGGATGCCGGCTTTGCCACGCGTGTCGGCGAGATCGAGGCGCAAGGCCTCGTCACCCGCGTTGAGGAAACGCGTCCTTACGTCTCCATGCCGGGCGAAGCCGACACCGTGCCAAGCCGCGGCCTCGCTTTGCGCGTTATTTGACCTACGCTTTGACCCTGGCGCCTGCCGGATCATACATCGGCTCGAGGTGGATATTGGCCGGTGTCCTCTCCATCGCAACCACCAGTTCATAGCCGCCGGAGACGAGAAAGTCGTCGCTCACCCCGTCGACGTTGCGCACATAGCCGTAGCCGATGTTCCTGCCCAGCGTGTAGCCGTAACCGCCGCTGCTGAGATAACCGACCGGCTCGCCATTGCGCAGGATGGTTTCGCGGCCGAGCAGCACGATCTCGGGGTCTTCGACCGTGAAGCCGGCAAAGCGTTTCTTCAGTGCCGCGCCGCTGGTCTTTTCCAGCGCGCGCCGTCCAACGAAATCGGTGTTCTTGCGCAGCTTGACCGCCCAACCGAGCCCGGCTTCCTGTGGCGTGTCGTTGGGGGTGATGTCGGATCCCCAGGCGCGATAGCCTTTTTCCAGCCTTAGCGATTCCAGCGCCCGATAGCCGACCGGTCGGATGTCATGCTTCTCGCCTGCCGCCATCAGTGCGTCGAAGACTTCGCCGGTGGCCGCGATCGGCACATGCAGTTCCCAGCCGAGTTCGCCGACATAGGTGACGCGCAGTGCCCGAACCGTGTGGCCGGCGATGGCAATCTCGCGCACATGGCCGAACGGGAAGCCGGCATTCGACACGTCGGCTCCGGTCGCCACCGAGAGCACGTCGCGCGCCCGAGGACCCATCAGCGACAGCGTGCCGAAATCCTCGGTGACGTCGACAAGCCTGGCGTCGAGCCCTTCGCCGATATGATCGCTGATCCATGAGGAATCATGCGTGCGGAAACCGGTGCCGGTGACGATATAGAACTTCTCTTCGGCCAGCCGCGCCACCGTCAGATCGGCCTCGATGCCGCCGCGCGTGTTGAGAAGCTGCGTATAGGTCAGCCGGCCGACCGGCTTGCTGACGTCGTTGGCGCAGATCCAGTCCAGCGCCTTCAACGCATCTGGCCCGGTCAGCTCGTATTTGGCGAAAGACGATTGATCGAAGATGCCGACCTTATCCCGCACATGCCGGTGTTCGTCGCCGACCGCCGCGAACCAGTTCTGCCGGCCCATCGAATAGATGTCCTGCGGCTCGACGCCTAGCGGTGCGAACCAGTTCGGCCGCTCCCATCCGAGCTTCGAGCCGAATACGGCGCGCTGCTGTTTCAGCCGCTCGTACAGCGGCGAGACGATGCGCGGCCTCCCGCTGGCATACTCTTCATGCGGAAAGCCGATCGTATAGTGTTTGCCATAGGCCTCCAGCGTGCGGTCGCAGACCCACTGCCGGTCGCGGTGCAGGTTGGAAAAGCGCCTGATGTCGACCACCCACAGGTCGAGCGGTGCTTCGCCATCGACCACCCACTGCGCCAGCACCCAGCCGGCGCCGCCGCCCGAGGCGATGCCGAAGGCGTTGAAGCCGGCGCCGACGAACATGTTGGCGCATTCGGGCGCTGTGCCGAGAATGAAATTGCCGTCCGGCGTAAAACTCTCCGGCCCGTTGATCATCTGCTTGACGCCGACGGTTTCCAGCGCCGGCACACGCGCGATCGCTTGGCTCATGTGCTGCTCGAAATGGTCGTAGTCGTCGTCGAACAGCCTGAATTCCCAATCATTGGGAACGTCGTCGCCGGGGAGACCAGTCGCCCAGGCCTGCGGGTTAGGCTCATAGCCGCCCATCACCAGCCCGCCGACTTCCTCCTTGAAATAGGTGCGTCGGTCAGGGTCGCGGATGGTCGGCGCGTCGGTCGCCAGCCCGTCGATCTTCTCGGTGATGATGTACTGGTGCTTCACCGGCTGAAGCGGCACGTTGATGCCGGCCATGGCCCCCACTTGCCGCGCCCATTGGCCGGCGCAGTTGACCACCTTGTCGCAGGCGATGTCGCCCCTGCTGGTCTTCACCGCCGCGATGCGGCCGTCCTTCATCTCGAAGCCGGTGACGCGAACATCCTCGAACAGTTTGGCGCCATGCATGCGCGCGCCCTTGGCCAGCGACTGCGTGATGTCGGAGGGGCTCGCCTGGCCGTCAGTCGGCAGCCAGGAGGCGCCGACGAGATCGCCGGTCTCCAGCAGCGGCCACATCCTTTTCACCTCGTCCGGCGACAGCAATTGCATGTCCATGCCGAAGCTTTTTGCTGTCGTCGCCAGCCTTTTGTACTCGGTCCAGCGGTCGGCGTTGGTGGCGAGCCTGAGGCAACCGGTCATCTTCCAGCCGGTGGCGAGACCGGTCTCGGCCTCCAGTCCCTTGTAGAGGTCGACGGAGTATTTCAGCACGCGGGTGATAGACGCCGACGAGCGCAATTGCCCGACAAGGCCGGCGGCATGCCAGGTCGAACCCGAGGTCAGCTTGCCCTGCTCCAGCAGCACCACGTCAGCCTTGTGGTCGCGCGCCAGATGATAGGCCGTCGAACAGCCGATGATGCCGCCGCCGATGACGACGATGGCGGCCTGGCTCGGCAATGTCATGATTTCTGTATCCCGTATTTTGTCCGGTAGTTTTCCAGTGCCGCGTCGAGCCGGGCGAGGTTTTCCTCGGTGTAGGCGACGTAGTCGATGCCCGGTGCGTCGAGATAGAGCTCGGAGACCATGCTCCACATCGCCTCGCGCAGCAGCGAGGCGCATTGCATGGCCGCGTGCGAACGGCGGATCGCCTCGTCCGGTTCCTTCATGAAGTAGGCGGTCAGGAAGGCAAAGGATTCCTCGTCGCTCATGCCGGCATTGGAGGCGGCGCCTGCGAGGTCGAACATCGCCGTGTTGAAGCCGGCATATTCGAAGTCGATCAGCCATAGTCTGTTGCCGTCGTCGAGAATATTGGCCGGCAACAGGTCATTGTGGCCAAAGACGATCGGCAGCAGTTTCTGCGCGCGCTCCAGTTCGTCGGCCAGTGTCAAAAGGCGCGGCAAGTCGCTGCGCTTGCGGCTGCCGCCTTCTTCAAGCGTGCGCGCATAGTCGCGAATGACATGGAACACCCAGAACATGAAGCCGGCGCCCGAGACGTGATTGGGCATCTCCCGGTGGAAGGCGCGCATCAGGGCCGCGACCCGGCCGAGATTGGCGCGCACGTCTTCCGCCAGATAGGTTTTCGCACCGAGAAATTCCGTCACCAGTATGCCTGGTTCGGCATGGCGGACGGCTGGCGCGAAACCGGCGGCATGCGCCGCCCGCGCGGTCATAACCTCGCGCTCGCGAAAGACATGGTGGAACGGATAGTCCTTGCCGAAGCGCACGACATGTCGTCCGGCCGCGTCCGTGACCACATAATTCGCGTTGCTCAGGCCGCCGGGCAGCGGTGCGATCTCGATGCTACCGGTCCAGCAGGGCAGGGCGCGGATGCGATCTTCGGCGGTCACGGAACATCCCTGGTTTGCTGGGCTTCGACAAGGCGCCGTGAACAGCGCA
>NZ_RZRK01000208.1:0-8611 GCF_003997835.1 Mesorhizobium sp. M7A.F.Ca.CA.004.12.1.1 | reverse complement strand
CGCGAATTTTTTTAAATAAAGCACATTTTTTTTTTAAAACGCTTTGATTAAATTACAAAAAGGGCCTATCTGTACAGGATCGCTTTGGGCCAGAATTGGCATCTCGCGGCGTCAGAGGTTCTCGACCCGCCAATCTCATTCCAAATCATCGATACCGGGCGCGCGGCATGTTCGCTCCGCGCGGCCATTCTCATTCTTCGAAAGACCGACATGAACACCGGAACCGTGAAGTTCTACAATGGCCGGACCGGCTTCATTCAGCCGACCGATGGCGGCAAGGACGTCTTTGTCCATGTCAGCGCACTGGAGCGCGCCGGCTTCCCCGGCCTCGCCGAAGGCCAGAAGCTGCAGTTCGAGTTGGAGCGTGACACCAAGGGCCGCGAGTCGGCCGCCAATTTGCAAATGATCTGATCCGGCCGAATTCGATGAACGCTGACCACGGATGTACTGGCAGCTCTCGAAAGAGGCTTATTTCCAGCGACTGCCGGAAATAGGAAAGCGGGGCTCGTCCCCGCTTTTTTGTTTTCAGGACCGCTGCTTTGCATAGGTAAGACAATGCCGGACCGCACCACCCACTCCATCGCGCACTTCACCGCACCTTTCGTGCTCGGCGGACTGGAAGGGCAGCTGCCGGCCGGCGACTACGACATCGACCACGCCGAAGAGCTGATCGAGGGCATGTCGCGGCTTGCCTGGCGCCGCGTCGCCACTTTCATCCATCTGCCGGCAAGGGCAGCGAAAAACCCGCCCACCAGCCAGCTTGTCGCCATCGATTACCTCGAACTCGAAACAGCGCTGAAGCGCGACAGGGAGAATGCAGCATGATCCGTTTCCAGCAGAATGCGCGCCCGCGCACCGACACACCCGCGCACCAGTTTTCGATCGGTCAGACCGTGCGCATGAAGAGCCGCACCGGCCTCGTTCAGAAGACCGCCGAACTGTTCCAGATCAAGAGCAGGCTGCCGGTCAAGGATGGTTCGCCGCAATACCGCATCCGCAGCGAGCAGGAGACCTATGAGCGGGTCACCACCGAAGACAATCTCGAACCGGCAGATCCGGTTGTTGCCGACAACCCCGTTGTTGCCAGCAACCCGCTCGTCTGAGACCCCACCGCCAAGCCAACACTGAAGCAGGAGCACGACATGTCCAAAGGTCAACAGCGTAGCAACCGCGAGACACGCAAGCCGAAGAAGGACAAGGTCGTGGCAAAGCCCGCCTCCCCGTTCGGTTCGTCGGTCAAGCAGGCGGAGAGCAGCTTGAAGCCGAAGTCGAAAGGCTGACAAACTGGAGGGCGCGCCTCGTGCGCCCTTTCCGTCGTCCTCTGTGAGGTGGCGAATTGACTGGACAGGCCTGCGCAATGCTCTGCCACGGAGGCGCGCTTGAATTTCGTCATCGAGTTCTACCGGTTGCGCGACGCCGACGAAGCCACTCTCGACAAGGTGTCGCTGGAGGCGCCGAACCTGCGCGCCGCGCTGCAGGACGCCACCGCGCTGTTCCACACGCTGGCGATGCCGCAAATCCCCGATCGCCTGCGCATCTGCGACGACAGTGGCAGCGAGCTCTATGCCGGCCCGGCCGACGGCGCCTATCCGGTTTAGAGCAGCGGTGCTGCCCCACGACTCCATTAAAGTTCACGTAAGATCGAGGCCCTAATATCCGCCTGAACCGGGCCGCTGCCGCGATTGGTGGCCGAGACGTTGCGGGCGACCACCCACGATCGCCGCTCATACCCGAAGGCAGGAGGCGCATGGACAGGTCGCGCATCATCGTGACGGCGGTGGTGTTGGCCATGCTGGGCGCCATCTTGCCAATCGCAGCTATGTTTCATCTCGCTTGGATTCAGGCCGTCCAAAAGGAACATGAGCGGCTGCAGCTGTTCGCCAGCCGCGCCATCGCCAGGGCCGACATCTCGCTCAACGATGCCACCGCCGCCTTGCGGCAGATCGACCAGTTCACCGGCATCCGCTGTTCGGCGGACCATATAGCCCGTATGCGGCAACTCACCATCAACACGCGCCCGATCGAAGAAATGGGCTATTTCGAAAACGGCCTGCTCAAATGCTCTTCCTGGGGACCGACCGAAGGGCGCGTTGCGCAATCCACCCCTGACTTCACCACCAGGGACGGCATTGCCGTCACCGCCCGCATGCAGCCGGTGATGAGCGAGGACCATTTTCTGATGGCGCTGCGATACAGGGATCACAACGTCCTTGTCGATCCGGTACGCTTTGTCGACGTCATCGTCGATCCCAGTGTCCAGCTCGCCTTGACGACGCAAACGGGCATCCTGCTTGGCGCGTTGAACGGCCCGAATCCTGCTCGTATCGAGAAGATCATCGCCGGTCCCGGCGAAGGCATCGATGACGATCTCCTGTTTGCCACGGCGCGCGGGACGGACTGGATTGCTGTCGCCACCGAACCGACAAGCCAGATCCTGGGCAGCGTTCGCAAGCAGCAATTCATGCTGCTTCCGCTCGGCGCCTTCATGGCTGCCTTCATCATCGGCGTGGTTGTGTGGCTGTCACGAAGGCGGCTTTCGCCCTTGGGAGAATTGCAGATCGCCGTGCGCAAGCACGAATTCATCGTCCACTATCAGCCGATCGTCGAGCTCAGGACCGGCAATTGCATCGGCGCGGAAGCGCTGGTGCGCTGGAAGCGGCCGAATGGCTCCCTGGTCCGGCCCGATCTTTTCATTCCGCTGGCGGAAGAGAGCGGCCTGATCACGGCGATCACCGATCAGGTCATTGCGATGGTTGTGTTCGACCTGAACAAGCTCCTGGTCGCCGATCGCTCGCTTCACATCGCCATCAATCTCAGCGCAACCGATGTCGGCACCGCGCGGGTCCTGCCTATTATCGAAAAGGCGTTGCAGCACACCGGAATCCGGCCCCAGCAAATCTGGCTCGAGGCCACGGAGCGAGGTTTCGTCGATATCAACTCGGCGCGTTCGACGCTCATTCGTGCCCGCGAACTGGGGCACGCAGTGGCAATCGACGACTTCGGCACCGGCTATTCCAGCCTGTCCTATCTCGAGGGGCTGCCGCTCGATGCGCTCAAGATCGACAAATCGTTCATCGATACGATCAGCACGAATTCCGCCACCAGTTCCGTCACCCCGCATATCATCGACATGGCCAAGACACTGAAGCTGAAGATCGTTGCCGAGGGCGTGGAAACGCAGGCGCAGGCCGACTATCTCGCCGAGCGCGACGTCGACTACGGCCAGGGCTGGCTTTTCGCCAGACCCATGCCTGCGTCCGAGTTCATCGCCTACTGTCGCCAGGTGGAGCCGACGGCTTGACGCCTGTCGTCCTCAACAAGGCGCAGCGTTCTCAGCACGGCCCGTCGCCAACGACGCGATAGTCCGCGGCGCGGGCTTCGCAGGAATTGGGGAAGGTACGCATCTCGCCATGCCGGCGGCCGCAGACCGGAGCATATTCGCGGGTGCAGAACGTCTGCTCGCCACCGCCACCGCCACCGCCGCTATCGCGGCACGGACCGTCGCGCACGATGCGGTAGCCAGCCCGGTCGGCAAGACAGGCATTGGCGAAGGTCTGGCGGTCGCCGCCGCGCCGGGCACAGACCGGCTCGTACTGCTTGCTGCAATATTGCGGCTCGGGCCGTGGCGGACGCGGGCGTGGCCCTGGTCCCTCATCGACGACAACAGTGCAGGCGGCAAGAACTGCCGACAGCAACAGGATGACAAAACCCTGCCGCGAAAAGATTGCCGCCAGAAATTTCATGATGATCTCCCACGATCGGTCCCCGGTTACCGATCCTCGCCATTCCCTTGCCAAATGCAACCCCCGTTTGAGCTCGGCAACCGACAACGGCGCCTGGACCGAAAGGGAGGTCAGCGCGCCGCGATGTCTGGCCCATTCGTGGCCCGGCTCTGGCCGATGACCCGGCCGGCAAGCAAGCCTATGCCGAGCCCATCGATGCTCAGGTCAGTCGATTGATGCGTCGGGATGCGCCAGTACGGCGGCCCGCGGCGGTATCTTGCAACCATCACGTTTCCGTGCGATAAATTCCGTGTTCGGGCATTTGCGACCCGGAGAGCGGAACGTTTTGGACGACCTTTCCCCGATACTGTGAATCTCTGACGGCCCCGTTTTCGGCGGGGGGTTTGACCATGCGCCAATGCATGACTGCCGAAGCAACCACCGGGAACTGCCCTTTGCGCCAGGCGGCGGGCGGGACCACCAAAGACTGAACGGGTGAAGGAGTTTCCCCAATGGCCCAGACCGGCACCGTTAAATTCTTCAACGCGACCAAAGGCTTCGGTTTCATCACGCCCGATGGTGGCGCCAAGGATGTGTTCGTCCATATCTCCGCGATCGAAGCCTCCGGCTTGCGCACGCTCGTTGACGGCCAGAAGGTCACCTTCGACGTCGAGCCGGACCGCATGGGCAAGGGCCCCAAGGCCGTCAACCTCCGCGCAGCCTGAGCCATCGGCGCGCCGCATGTCACTCGGACGTGCGACGGAGGCTCCATGCCTGCACCTGGCCTGGAGAGGGATCTGAATTTTGAAAGGCGCGGCGATCTTCGTCGCGCCTTTTCCTTATCGAAGGCGCGGGCCGGTGATGTCGCCCAAGCCGCCAGGTTCTGGGCTACGACTTGCATAAAACAAAGACCCAAAGCGTGCCGCAACGTGCTTTAGACGCCCGCAAAACTTTCTCTTGCCGATGACGCTAAAATAAAGGACAAATTTCCACTCGGGCATTTGCCGGCCCGAGACTGGAGTTTATGGGACAAAGGAGCTTCCCATGCCGCAGACCGGCACCGTCAAATTCTTCAACCATGCCAAGGGCTTCGGCTTCATCACGCCCGATGATGGCGCGAAGGATGTTTTCGTCCATATTTCAGCCGTGCAGGCGTCCGGCCTTCCCGGCCTGGAGGATGGCCAGAAAGTGTCGTTCGACACCGAGCCGGACAAGCGCGGCAAGGGACCCAAGGCCGTCAATCTGTCGGTCGGCTGAGCCGGCTTGGACCGGCGATGGTTTTCGCTCCCTGGAGGCGTGTGACCTTTGACGCCTGTTGTGAATAAATTCGTCGAAATCCGTTCAGCCCCCGTTCAGCCACGGTTGCATATTAGTCTTTGGTAAAGCCGGACCGCATCCCCGAAACTACACGGGCCGGCACGAAGGAGACCGAGATGAACCGAATTTTCAAGACCGCCGTCCTGGCCGCTGCCGTGGTCGCCACCACGCTTTCGGCCTTGCCCGCCGCCAACGCACGTGATTGGCGCCGCCATCATGGCCATCATGGCAACGGCGATGCCATTGCCGCCGGCGTGCTCGGCCTCGCGGCCGGTGCGCTGATCGGCGGCGCATTGGCCAATGACCGCCCGCCGCCCGACGCTGACCGCTACTACGATGACGGTTACTACGATCGTGACGTGGTGGTGCGCCCGGCCCCGGTCCGCCGCTACTATGCGGAGCCGCGGGTGGTCTACGCTGATCGTTATGCCGAGCCGTGGACGCGTGATTGGTACGAATACTGCTCGGACCGCTACCGCACCTTCAATTCCCGCACCGGCACGTTCACCGGTAATGACGGCGAACAGCATTTCTGCACGGCGAACTAAACCAGGGCCTCCCTGCCCCAACAGAAAAGCGCTGACCGCAAGGCCAGCGCTTTTCTGTTTGGAGCATCACAGGATTGGGGCAGGCGAATATCGGCACGCCCTACAGCAATTCCAGGAAAAGTGTGAAACGGTTTCCCGGGAAAAGCGCGAAGCGTTTTCCCTTGGGAATTGAGTCAGAACAAAGGGTTAGAGCGGCCCCGCCGTTTCCGTGAAATGGTGAATTGCTCTAAACGAGAAAAGGATTGGTCCGCCTCTCCTCGCCAAAACGTCCGCCGGGACCGTGGCCGCAGATGAAGCCGATGTCGTCGCCGAGCGGCAGGAGCTTGTCCTTGATCGAAGCGATCAGTGCCGCATGGTCGCCACCCGGCAGGTCGGTGCGGCCGACCGAGCCGCGGAACAGCACGTCGCCGACATGGGCGAACTTGGCCGCGCGGTTGTAATATACGACGTGACCTGGTGCATGGCCGGGGCAGTGCAGCACCTCGAACACATGGCCGCCGAACGACACGGTCTCGCCTTCGGACAGGAACCGGTCGGGCACGCAGTTGCGCGCTCCGGCGATGCCGTAGCGCTTGCCTTGGTTTTCCAGATTGTCGAGCAGCGACTTGTCGGCCTCATGCGGACCGATGATCTCGACGCCGAGCGCCTCCTTCAACTCCATTGCGCCGCCGGCATGGTCGATGTGGCCATGCGTTATCCAGATCGCCCCGGCTGAGATCGCATTGTCCTTCAGCACCGCCAGCACCTTGTCGATATCGCCGCCAGGATCGACGACGACGCCATGCTTGTCATCCATGTCGAACAGGATGGTGCAATTCTGCTGGAACGGTGTGACCGGCACGATGCCGGCATTGAGCTGACCCATGATCGTCCTTTCGATGTTCACGGGTGATGTAGAGGCGCGGACAAAGGGCGTCCACCCTCGCAAGACGAACATCGGTAGCTCCGAAAACGGAAATGGGCGGCCGAAGCCGCCCATTTGAAAAGACCTTAACGGCCCGCCTACTTCTTCATGGCGCCCATGACCGCGCCGAGAATGGCGGTCAGGATCGCGCCGCCGCCGGCGCCGCCGACGATGTTCTGCAGGTTCAGCGCGCTGCCGAGACCGCTCGTTGCTGCTGCCGCAGCCGCCGGATCGACCGCACCGCCACCCAGCAGGCTGCCGAGGATCGCCGCACCGCCGACGCCGCCAATGGCTCCGCCCAGGATTTTGGGAAGCTGACCCATCGCCGCCGTCTTGAGCGCCGCACCGACCGCCTGACCACCGATGACGCCAGTAATCACCTGTATGATGATCGGAAGAAGCGTGTTCATGTCCATATGATTAGTCCCTCCATAGCTGTCAGCCTCCCGGGCCGACACCATCATGAGACGCCGAATTGGACGAAAGTCAAATGCAGAAACGCTGAAATAAAAGGGGCGGCCCGAAAACCGCCCCTACTTCCTAAAAAAGCTGTGACTTTCGTTATTCTGCGGCGATCGCGTGCTTGGGCTGAACGGCCGCAGAATAGTCATTCATAAGATTCTTGGCTATTTCGCCGACCTCGAATCGGTAAGGCCCGATCTCGGAAACCGGCGTCACTTCCGCCGCCGTCCCGGTCAGGAAGCACTGCTCGAAGCTTTCCAGCTCTTCCGGCAGGATGGCGCGTTCAATCACCTCCAGGCCGCGATCCTTGGCCAGCCCAATGACCGTGCGGCGGGTGATGCCGTCGAGGAAGCAGTCAGGCTTGGGTGTGTGGATCTTGCCCTCCTTGACGAAGAAGATGTTGGCTCCGGTCGCTTCGGCGACCTGGCCACGCCAGTCGAGCATCATGGCGTCGGCATAGCCCTTGGCCTCGGCGGCGTGCTTGGACATGGTGCAGATCATGTAGAGGCCGGCTGCCTTCGACCTGGAAGGCGCGGTGCGCGGGTCGGGCCGGCGCCATTCCGCCACATCGAGACGGATGCCTTTCAGCTTCTGCGCAGGATCGAAATAGCTCGGCCATTGCCAGATGGCGATGGCACAGTTGATGCGGTTGTTCTGCGCCGAGACGCCCATCTGCTCACTGCCGCGCCAGGCAATCGGCCGGACATAGGCGTCCTGGAAACCCTGCTTCTTGAGAAGCGTGGATGAGGCGTCGTTGAGCTCGGCCACCGTATAGGGGATATTGAAACCGAGCAGGCGTGCCGATTCATGCAGGCGCTCGGTGTGTTCGTTGAGCTTGAAGATCTCGCCGCCATAGGCGCGTTCTCCCTCGAAAACGGCGCTGGCGTAATGCAGCCCGTGCGTCAGCACATGGATCTTGGCGTCACCCCATTGGACGAATTCGCCGTTCATCCAGATGGAGCCATCGAGTTGATCGAAGGGAACGGATGCCATGGTAACCTCCCACGGGCGGCAGCCCGGATACTTGTATCGTTGTGTGTTTCGTGTCGGCCGCCCAAAGCGGCTTTTATGGTGGAGCGTAAGCGGATAATTGCGCTCTGGCAAACTCAGGAAATTCCGGAAAAACCGGCTTCCCTTGCCTTTTCGTTCGCAATCCGCCCAAAAGCTTGTCAAAAATTACCATTGCAGGGAAATTACGTCAATAGTACTGACATAATCTCTCTTTCCCACGGAGAAATAATGACGGATCGAAGCCCAGCCGCCGGAAAACCGATCAGGACCGCGATGTCGGTCGAGGACGGCATCGACTTCGCCATTATCGAGCTGCTCTTCTTTGCCTATCGTGACTTCACCTCCGATCCGGACCAGATCCTGGCCGACTACGGCTTTGGCCGGGCCCACCACCGGGTGCTGCATTTCGTCAACCGCAGGCCGGGCCTGACGGTCGCCGAACTGCTCGACGTGCTGAAGATCACCAAACAGAGCCTGGCCCGTGTGCTCAAGCAGTTGATCGACACCGACCATGTCGTGCAGTTGCAAGGTCCGCGCGACCGCCGACAGCGCGAACTTTATCCGACCGCCAAGGGCCGTGCGCTGGCGCTGGCGCTGGCGCGGCCACAGTCGCGCCGCATCCATGCTGCATTGGGGGATTCCGGAGT
>NZ_RZRK01000207.1:0-8611 GCF_003997835.1 Mesorhizobium sp. M7A.F.Ca.CA.004.12.1.1 | reverse complement strand
GAAACCAGCGAGGCGGTGACATCGCTCGCGGCAGTCGTCGCCGGGCGTTCCGACATCGCCGCGGCAAAGCGGGCGGCGGTTCGCGAGATCGACGAAGGCATCAGCTCGCTCTACCGGGCGCGCCGGAAGGTGGCAGCGTGATGGCCAGCCTTGCCCGCCGTGACCCCGAAGAGCGCGCCGACAGCTTTTACCGGTTCTCGGTGAAGTGCGACCGGTTGACGAACCTCAAGATCGAAGCCGCCGCGCGCAAGGCGGGGGTCAGCTCTACGACCTTCGTGCAGCGGCACTTCGAAGCGATCGTTGACGAGCCGCCGGATGACACCGGCTTTTGCGCCGATGCGTTCGCCCGCCAGCACGGCGTTTCGAGCCAGGCCGCAAAGCTGTGGAACGTCATGCGCAGGGAAGCCAATGCCGCAGGCGTGGTGAGCGGCGGCCTGCGCGAGTTCGCCAGCGCCGCCAGGATCAGTGCCGGGCATGGCAGCGACTACATGGCCGAGCTGATCGACACCGGCCTAGTCACAACCGTGGTGCGACCGGCGTCGCGCAACCCCGGGTCCTATCGCATGGCGAAGGTGTCCTGATGTTCGACCGCCGCGCCCACATCGCAGAGCGTATCAACGCCGCCATCGATATCCGCGATGGCGGTTTCAGCACGCCGTGCTGGTTCTGGACTATGGGCGACAGCGGCACCGGTCGCGGCGGCGGCTATCCTCGCATGAAGCTGAACGACCGCACGGTCGCCGCTCACATAGTCAGCTTCACCAATGAATTCGGCTATGTGCCGCGCAACAAGCAGATCGACCACAAGTGCCACAACCGGCGCTGCGTCAATCCGGATCATCTGGAGATGGTCAGTCACATCGAAAACCAGAAACGGCGTGACGCCGCCAACGGCGTGGTGCGGCGGAAGCGCAGGCGGCGGAAGGCGGTGAAGAAATGAAGGCCCTCCCTGGGAAAATCCAAGTCGTCGACATGGCCACGGGTGAGGTGACCGAAGATCGGGAGGCCTCTTGTGGCCTCATGCCTCCCGCGTTGGACGCGTGTCATGTGTGCGGCCATCGTCCAGCGCACGGTTCAGACGAGCCGCACAACGCGCAAAGCCTCTACTACCAGTATGCGTTCTATGCCGATAACGGCCGCTGGCCGACCTGGCGAGACGCGATCGCGCACTGCTCGACGCCTGTTCGCGAGGGGTGGGAAGCGGAGCTTCGCAGGCGTGGCGTGTGGCCTGCCGAAGAGGTGGCCAAGTGAGCGACCTTCTAGCGCACCCGCTGGCCGAACTGTTTCCGATGCTGTCGGAGCAGGAAATGCACGAGATGGCCGACGACATCGTCACCTATGGCCAGCGCGAGCCGATCGTGCTGCTGGACGGCAAGATACTGGACGGGCGCAACCGCTATGCCGCGTGCGTTTTCGCCGAGGTCGAGCCGGTCTTGGTCGACTATGACGGCGATGATCCGCTCGGCTTCGTGCTGTCGCTGAACTTGCACCGCCGGCATCTGTCGGAGAGCCAACGCGCCATGGTGGCGGCGCGGCTGGTCGACTGGGATATCGGCATCAACCAGAGCACCGCCGGGTCAGCAAATTTGCCGACCCGGGAGGCAGCTAGACGGCTGTCGATTTCGGAACGCGCGGTGATCGCCGCCAAGCGCATTCGAGACCATGGTGCGGCCGAACTGATTGAGGCCATCCGCGACGGCCGGGTTTCCGTGCACGCCGGCGAGGCGCTGTCCGACCTGGCTGTCGAGGCGCAGCGTGAGGTGCTGGCGCGCGAGGAAAAGCACATCGTGGCGCGGGCGAAAGAGATCCGTGCCGAGCGGCAGAAGCTGCGCCACGCCGTGCGGCTGACGCATATGGACATGGTGCGGGCCAACGGCCGAGCCACGGCGCCGGGCAAGCTCAAGCGCACCTATCCGGTCGGCTATCTCGATTGTCCGTGGAAATATGGTGTCCGCTCGGAAGTGACGGGGCGCGAAAAGAGCGCCGAAAACCACTATCCGACGATGACGACCGACGAGATCATCGATCTGTTGAAACAGCTCGATCCGTTCAGCGAAAACGCCGTCATCTATTGCTGGGCGACCAACCCGATGCTGCTCGACGGGTTGCGGGTGCTGGCCGAGCTCGGCTTCACCTATGTGCATCACTGGATCTGGGACAAGGAAGTTGCCGGCACCGGCTATTGGGGCCGCGACCGTCACGAAATCCTGCTCATCGGCCGCCGCGGCGATGTCGCCGCGCCCTTGCCTGGCTCGCAGCCGGAGACGGTGCACCGCGAGCGCAAGACAAAGCATTCCGCCAAGCCGGATTTCTTCGCCGAGACGATCGAGCGGCTTTTCCCCGGAGTGGCCAAGATCGAACTGTTCTGCCGCGCGCCACGGCCGGGCTGGGATCATTGGGGCTTTGAGGTTGGAGATTTGCCGGAAGCGGCAGCCGAGAAGGTGGGCGGGGTTGCCAGTGCCTGCAGCGCCTTAGTCATGCGGAGAGAACTGGACGTGAACGCCAGCGAGAATGGCGTGACAGCCGGAGAGACGGGTAGCGACACCTGCGAGCGAGCAGCCGCCGAAAGTGGTGCGACAGCCGGAGAGACGGCACCTGTTTCCAAACGAGGGCGCCCGCGCAAGGCGGTGCCGGCATGACCGAATTTACGAAACATCTCGCCTTCGCCCGCGCCGACGCGCTTGAGCTGCGTAGCTTGCTCAAGCGGACTGAGGATATCCCGCCGGATCAAATGGCTGCTCACCTGGCGGCCCTGCGCGTTCAGCACGCGATGATTGGCCGTGATCTGGACAGGCTCCAGAAGGCGGTGCCCGCCTTCGCCAAGGCTACGGAGGGCAGGCCGGCATGACGATCCGTTACATGAACGTGCCTCTGGCGCCCGACTGGATGAAGATTGCGAAACGCTTCTTCGCCAGGATGATCACTGAGGGGGCGATCGATGCCGGACGGGAGAAACTGACAGGCTTCGAATGGGGCGTGTTCGCGCTCGAAGGAACGGGGCAGCGGTCAAAGCCGGTCGGCATGGCGATCTACTACCAGCCGGAAGGCCATGACCTGGTCTGGCTCGATCTGCTCTATGTCGAGCCGTCGCATCGTGGCCTCGGCATCGCCACGGCCCTGATCGAGCGCACGTCCGCAGCGGCTGCGACGATGGGCGCGGGGCGACTGGATTTCGGCGCGCTCTGTCACAACACCCGGATGTTCGCCCTGGCCGAGAAATGCGGCTTTGCCCAGATTGCGGTGCAGTTCGGGCGCGACATCAAGGCGGTGCCGGCATGAACGCGCTCGCCTCCGACGATCCCTACCTGACCTTCCTGCGCGGCAAGATGCAGCTGGCGAAAGCCGACGGCTTCGATGTAGCACTCGACGACATCAACCCGGCCGGTGCCCCGCATTGCCGGGCGATCGTGCGCTGGGCGCTGAAGGGCGGCAGCCGCGGCATCTTCGCGTCGTTCGGGCTGCACAAGACGTTCATGCAGATCGAGCTGATGCGCCTGATCGGCAAGTTCGCGCCCGGGCTGCGATTGATCGTCATTCCGTTGGGGGTGCGGCATGAGTTCTTCGCCGAGGCGGCGGAGCGGTTCCAGGGTGAATTCGGCGTCACGCTGAAATTCATCCGCAGCGATGCCGAGGTCGACAGCGCCGACACGATCTACCTGACCAATTATGAAAGCGTGCTGGCCGGCAAGATCGACGCGTCGCGCTTCGTTGCCGCCAGCCTGGACGAGGCGGCGGTGCTGCGCGGCTATGGCACCAAGACGTTCCAGACATTCCTGCCGCTGTTCAAGGCGGTGCGCTTCAAGTTCGTCGCCACGGCGACGCCGTCGCCGAACCGGACCAAGGAACTGATTCACTATGCCGGCTTCCTCGGCATCATGGACACCGGCCAGGCGCTGACGCGGTTCTTCCAGCGCAATTCGGAGACGGCCGGCGACCTGACGCTGTTCCCGCACAAGGAAGATGAGTTCTGGCTGTGGGTGCACAGCTGGGCGGTGTTCCTGCAATCGCCGTCGGATCTCGGCTTTCCCGACGACGGCTATGTGCTGCCGGCGGTGACGGTGAACTGGCACGAGGTGCCGATCGACCATTCGACGGCCGGTTACGACCGCGATGGGCAAGGCCTGCTGATCCGCAACACGGCGCTCGGCGTGGTGCAGGCCAGTGCCGCCAAGCGCGACAGCCTGGCAGCCCGCATCGACAAGATGAGCGCGCTGCTTGCCGAGGATCCTGCTTCGCACGCCCTGCTGTGGCACGACCTCGAGGATGAGCGGCGGGCGATCGAGGCGGTGGTGCCGGGCGTGCGCTCGATCTATGGCACGCAGGGGCTGGACCCGAACGAACAGAACGCCATCGGCTTCAAGGACGGCAAGTTCAAATACCTGGCCACCAAGCCGGAAATGTCGGGGGCCGGCAACAATTTCCAGAAACACTGCCACTGGGCGATCTTCGTCGGCGTCGGCTTCAAGTTCCATGACTTCATCCAGGCGGTGCACCGCATCGTGCGCTTCGGCCAGCTGCAGGAATGCCGCATCGACATCATCTTCTCGGAAGCCGAGCGCGAGGTGCGCCGCAACTTGGAAGGCAAATGGGCCGAGCATGAGCGGCTGATGGCGCGCATGGCGGAGATCATCCTCCGCTATGGACTCGACGGCCTGCCGCTCGACGACGTGCTATCACGCTCGATCGGCGTCGCTAGACGTGAAGAGCGCGGCGACATGTTCGTCATCGCCCACAATGATGCGGTGCTGGAGGCGCGCCAGACGGCAAGCGCCAGCGTCGGCGAGATCGTCACCTCGATCCCGTTCGCCAACCACTACGAATACACGGCGAGCTACAACGACTACGGCCACACCGACGACAACGACCATTTCTGGGCGCAGATGGACTTTTTGACGCCGGAGCTGCTGCGCATCCTGCAGCCCGGCCGGCTGGCCTGTATCCATGTCAAGGACCGGGTGCTGTTCGGCTCGGTGACCGGTGAAGGCGTGCCCACCGTGTCGCCGTTCCACGCCGAGGCGATCTTCCACTATCTGAAGCACGGCTTTCAGTACATCGGCATGATCACCATCGCCACCGACGTGGTGAAGGAGAACAACCAGACCTACCGGCTGACCTATTCCGAGATGATGAAGGACGCCACCAAGATGGGCGTCGGCTGTCCGGAATATGTGCTGCTGTTTCGCCGGCCGCAGAGCGACCTGTCGCGCGGCTATGCCGACCAGCCGGTGGCGCATGCAAAACCGCTGGTGGTTGCGGCCGATGGCCAGCACGAGCGCTGGAGCGATGGCGACCGCCGGCCGCAGGTGCCCGACAGCGGCTACACGCTGGCGCGCTGGCAGCTCGACGCGCACGCCTTCTGGCCGTCGTCAGGCGACCGGCTGCTGACCACCGATGAGCTTGTACGGCTCGGGCCGAAGCCGCTGCGGACGCTGTTCCAAAAAGTCTCGGAAGAGGCGATCTACGATTTCGAGATGCATGTGAAGCTGGGCGAGGAACTGGCCGCGCGCGACAGCCTGTCGAAGACCTACATGACGCTCGATCCGCCTTCGAAGCATCCGGCAATCTGGACGGACGTGGTGCGCATGCTGACGCTGAACGGGCAGCAGGCGTTCCGCAACCTGGAAAAGCATGTCTGCCCGCTGCAGTTCGACATCGTCGACCGGCTGATCGACCGCTACTCCAATCCCGGCGACATCGTCTACGACCCGTTCGGCGGGCTGATGACCGTGCCCTATCGCGCCATCCTGAAGGGCCGGCGCGGGCAGGCCTCCGAACTTTCCGACACCTATTTTCGCGACGGCACGCGCTACTGCCGCGAGGCGGAAGCCAAGCGCGCCGTGCCGACCATGTTCGACATGCTGGGCATTGATGAGATCGACCAGGCCGTCGAGGCGAAGGGCAAGCAGAAATATCGCGAGGCCGTGGCGGAAACGATCGCCGAGGCGCGAACCACCAACCGGCGCACGTTGCGGGCACTGCGTGATCGGTTGCTCACCCTGTCCGATGACGACCTTGCACGCGAATGGAACGGGTTCGACGACGGCTTGCTCTACGCCTACGGCGAGGATGGCGATGAGCTTGTGATCGGTGGCAATGTTGCGGAGGCGGCGGAGTGACCTTCCTTGGCTGCGAAACGATCTATGGCACCGACGGCGAGTATTCGACGCCGTACATGACCCGTCTATGGTTTGGCCGGCTGCGCCTGCACATCTTCCATCGTGGCGATGCCGATCCCAATCCTCATGACCATCCGTGGGATTTCTGGACGTTCCCGCTGACCAGCTACGTCGAGGAGTTCACGCTCCCGATACTCGAAAGTGATCGCGATCATGCCGAGTTGCCAATGGTGGCCCTCAAGATGGGATGGGCTACCAAGCGAAGGCTGGTTCGCGCGTTTCGCATCCACCACCGCAATGCCAGATACCTGCACAGGGTTCTGGGGCGCTTCTCAGGAGAATGGTGGCACGACTGGCCCGGGCGGGTGCGTGGAGCCCCGCCTCTGCCGTGTTTCGATGGGCGCAAGATCATCACCATCGTCTGGACTGGGCGACCATCACGAAAGTGGGGATTTTTCCGCTACCGTGACGGTACCTGGTGTTGGACGCCGTGGCGGGAATACATCTTTGGCGGCGGAAAGCACGCACCGTGCGAGCCGCCCCAATACGATCCCGATAAGAATTCAGCAGGTTGTTATGCAGCCGCGATCGAGGCGAAGCGGCTCCGAGGAGATGCACATTATCCCGAGCCGAAAGAGCGCGCACCGGATCCTGAGACCGAACGCCAGTTGAAGGAGCTGAAGCGTGCGCTTGACCGCAAGCTGCGGGAGGCCGGCAATGGCTGACCCGTTCGACCGCGACCGCTTCGCCGCAACCGTGCGCCGCCGTCTTGACGGCGTCTCTGTCCGCCAAGCTGTGGACGCCTTCCCTGCGCTCAACGTCGCCATGATCACACGGGCCAAGCAGAGCCGCTCAAACCTGACGGTGGGCAGCTTCCTGACCCTTTGCAAGGCGCTTCGACTGCGACCGATGGATTTCTATCTCGCCGATGTGAAACGCCGCCGTGTGACGCGGAAAACACTGCTTAGTCAACCTGTTACAGCATGCGTTCCATGTGAAACGCGGCATGAAGGCGATGCGCGATGACTGGTTCTTGGAAGGCCGAACAAGACCGCCAGTCGCAGGAATTGGCGGAGATCATCAATCGGGAGGATGGATGGATGACCGATTTCATGCTCCCGATCCTGCGCGAGTTGCACGATGCCGATGGTGATCGCGCGCGCGCCGACACCCTGCTCCGCATGCCCGATTCCGTGATCCTCAAATATCACGAGGTCATCGCAGCCGCCTGTCGCCGGGCTGGGTTCGAAGCCGGCTGGAACTTCGTCGCATTGCGGCTTTCGCTTGGTCTCGCCGTGCGCGATGCCGCAGGCATGCCGCCCGCTGATCTCGCCGCCAGTGCCGAACTGTTCCGCGCCGGCCTGGCTGAATTCGCGGGAGGTGCTTCATGACCGCGCTCGGCAGACAAGTCGATCCCCTTGCCCGCGCGCTGGCGCCCGTGGTGCGCGAAATGCTGATGGCGGAGGTCGAGCGAATAGCGGCTGCGATCCCGGCAGCAAAGCCGAGGACAATCAGCAAGGCCGATGACGACATCATGGAGGCGTGTCGCCAGGTTGCCGGCGCGGCCGACCGTTTGGCGCAGGCGAAGTTCGGTGCAGGCGAGATCGCCGCTCGTAAATCGCTGGAACGGGCGGCGAAGGTCTTGGGCCGCGCCATGCGCAAACACGGGCGCATGCCATGAACGCCGCCGTTCTCTCGCCCAACGCGACAAAGCTGCTCGCCATCCGCGAGTCACTCGCGGCCATCGCGCCGGCCGATTGGACGCGCGTGCATGGCGAGGCCGGAGCCTTCGTAGAGGCGCGCGGCGAGATGGGCGAATTGCTGGTGCTGCTGCGCTTCGATGCCGCGACGGTCGACGAGATCGACTTCGTCTGCAATGCGCCGGACACCGTGGCCTTCCTGCTGCGGCTGCTCGACGATGCGTTCGGCAAGATCCGTGACTTAAGGGGCGAGCCGGCGCCACGCCGCCAGATCGAGCAGCGCGGCGAACCGGCGGCGAGCGACGTGAAAAACTTCGCCGCCGAGTGCGGCATGAAGTGCCAGGAGCCGGCGTTCAAGGTGTTCCTGCATGAGCGGCATGGGCTGGAAAAGCCACTGACCGACGAGCGCGTGGCGCAAAAGGTGCGCAGCCTGCTCGGCGTGCAATCGCGAAAAGAACTCAACAATGGCGGGGCGGCAAGCGAAGCGTGGAAAGCGCTGCGCGCCAGCTTCGCCGCATGGCTGAAGGCGGAACGATGAACGCACCCTTTTCACTCGACAACCGGATGACGGTCGTTCTCTCCGCCGGCATGGGCGGTGGCTGCGATGGGCTGGTGCGGCATGCCTTTGCGGAGGCTGCGGAATGAGCGAAGTCCTCTTCTACGTCGGACTACACCAGCCATCCGATGGTCAGCATTTCGGCCGCGCTTGTATCAGCTGGCGGCGGTTGCTCGGCCGCAAAAAGCCGCTCGGTTGCGGCGAGGTGCTGATCGATAGCGGTGCTTTTACCGAGGTGG
>NZ_RZRK01000206.1:0-8652 GCF_003997835.1 Mesorhizobium sp. M7A.F.Ca.CA.004.12.1.1 | reverse complement strand
ACATAGGAGGTGGGATTGCCGCGGCCGGACTTCGCCGTCACCTTCATGTCGGTGCCGGTCTTCATGGCGGCGATCAGCACCGGCTCCTCGGCGGCATTCTCGACCCAGGCCGATTTTCCGCGGGTGAACATCGAAAACGTCTTCTTGTCGATGGTCACGGTGGCCTTGGAGCCGTCCTGGAAGTTGTAGCCGGCAATGAATTGCGGCTCGTAGGACACTTGCTGGCCGGGCCGCTGGCTGACGAAGAAGAACATGTCGCCATGATCGAGCGTAGGCGGCTGCTTGTCGGTCGGCACGGTCAGGACATAGCAGACCTTGCCGCCCGATGCCTGGTAACTGTAGGTGCCCCAGGCATTGTGCTGGCCGATCTTGGTCGCCGACTGCGCCAGCGCCGGCGCTGCCACGGCCACCAGGACCAGGCTCGAAACTAGTGCAATTAATCCGCGCATCGCTTTTCCCGTATTCCAAATGGTGCGGAGGCAGGCCGGCTTGGCGTCCTGCCCGTCGCTTCATTTTGATTTAATCTGGGTTACCAAACGGTGAATTTCCGAAGAGAAAAGGACCCTCACCCCGAGGAAACCGCCGCCATTGCCGCGCCGCCGCCTTGCGAGCGGCTGGCGCGACATCCCTTTGGCGACTTGGAGGCCACGAAAGCGGCAAGAGTTTGACTTTTTACGCTGCCGCAGAAAGCCGGCTTCAACGGCGTTCCGTGCGTGAGTTCAGCCCTTGTCGGCCATGGCGTCCCTGGCGGCTTGCCGGTGCGCAGTGGTGATGTGGGCGCTGACGGCGGTGATCGCGGCGGTGAGCACGGCGATGTCGTCGGTGAAGCCAAGCCCGAAGACGAAGTCGGGGATGACATCCACCGGCAGCACGAAATAACCGAGCGCCGCGAGCAGAATGCCTTTGGCGCGCAGCGGGGTGTTCTTGTCCATGGCGCAGTAGTAGGCGGCCACGACCTCTTCCATGTAGGGGATCTGCAGCGCGGCCTTCTTGGCTGTGCGCCAGAATTTCTCGCGCACTTCGCTCTCGTTTGCCAGCTTGCCGCCAAAGCCGAAGAAATCAAAACCGGATTGTTGCGCCATCAGTGTCTCCTTGCGAGCGCCCATGCGCATCCGGCGCATGCCCGCGGGGGAAAATGTGGTGAAACCCGACCCCCGCTACAAGATGCTGGTGCCGATTTGGGCCTGCCGAGGCGATACCAGGCCTCAGGCGCCGGCAAAGCGGTTCATTTTCTTGGCCAGATCGATATCGAGCGTGGTGACGCCGCCGGCGTCGTGAGTGTTCAGCGTCACATCGACGGTCTTGTAGACATTCGACCAGTCGGGATGATGGTCCATCGTCTCGGCGGCAAGCGCGACGCGGGTCATGAAGGCGAAAGCCTCGGAGAAATTCGCGAAGGTGAATGTGCGCTTGATGGAAGCGCCGTCTTCCGCCAGCGCCCAGCCGTCAAGACCGGTCAATGCGGCTTCAGCGGCTTGCCTGCCCAGTTTCTCTCTCGCCATGTCCATATCCTGTGCTATTCGAAAACGACCCTTACCATAGCGACGGATCGATGAGCGCGAAGCCCATAAACTCCATTCTCTTCGTCTGCCTCGGCAATATCTGCCGGTCGCCGTTGGCGGAAGGTGTCTTCCGCGCGGTTTGGGCCGAGCGCGGGTCGGCCCGGGATATCCTGCTCGATTCAGCGGGAACCAGTGACTGGGAGGCCGGCTCTGCCCCCGATCGACGCGCGATCGCGATCGCGGTGCGGCACGGCGTCGACATTTCCGGGCAAAGGGCGCGCAAGGTCACGCCGCAGGACCTCCACCGTTTCGACCTGATCCTCGGCATGGACCGGTCGAATGTCGCCGACCTGAAGGCGCTGGCGCCGGCGGCCGTGCAGGACCGCATCCATCTGTTCCTGGAGTTCGCGCAGGGAAAGGCACGCGACGTGCCGGATCCTTATCATGACGAGGCAGAAGCCTTCGCTTCCGCCTATCGCATGATCCGCGAGGCGTCGGAGGCGCTGGCGACAAGGCTGGACGCGCGGGCGTCCGTGCCTGACAGCGGCCAGGCTTCCTCGACGATGTAGGGTCCACCGCCGACCGAATCGCGCGACGACATCAGCACGAAACGGCCGACGCGGAACGGCAGCGTCGAGAAATTGCCGCGCGCCGACAGATATTGGGCGACGTCCAGCGGGGTCGAATTGCGTAAGCGTGCCAGCGTGACATGCGGCATGAACTTGCGGGGATCGGCCGGGATGCCGAGCCGCTGGCAGATGCGGTCGATCTCGCCCTGAAGGGCGGCCAGACCGGGCGAGGCGGAAGCGCCTGCCCACACCGCATGTGGCTTCTTCTGGCCGAAAGCGCCGACGCCGGACAGCGCCAGCGAGAAGGAAGGGCGGTGGACGCGGTCGAGCGCGTTGGCGATCTCGTCGGCGACATGGCCGGGAACATCGCCGATGAAGCGCAGCGTCAGATGGTAGTTTTCGACATCGATCCAGCGGGCTCCCGGCAAGCCGCCCCGCAGCAGGGACAGCGAAAGGGCAGCGTCACGCGGAATTTCGAGGGCGGTGAAAAGACGCGGCATGAAGAGCCTCCCTTCCTCGAATCGAACTGTCATCCCCAGCGAATCATCGATAGTCAAACGGAGCAAGAGGTTTGTTGGCCACAGTCCCTGTTAAAAGCCCCCTGCTCGGAAACAGTTCCAATCCGCTAGGAATCGCCCGGCACTGCAGCGATCACCTTCTCGACCGTCGGCAGGATGCGTTCGACTATCTGGTCGACGCCTTCAACGCTCGGATGCAGGCCGTCCTCGAGTTGCATGCCGGGCTGGCCGGCGACGCCGTCGAGAAAGAACGGGTAGAGTACGACGTCGTATTTCTTCGCCAGGTCCGGAAAAATGGCGTCGAACGCATTCTGGTAGTCGGGGCCAAGATTGGGTGCGGCACGCATGCCGGCCAGAAGCACGGCAATCTTGCGCTGCTTCAGCTTGCTCAGCATCTCGTCGAGGTTCTTCCTGGTGATGTCGGGCGAAACGCCGCGCAGCATGTCGTTGGCGCCGAGTTCGAGGATGACCAGTTGCGTGCCGTCGGGCACCGACCAGTCGAGCCGCGCCAGGCCACCGCTCGTCGTGTCGCCGGAAACGCCGGCATTGGCGACGCTCACATCATGGCCTTTGGCGCGAAGGGCAGCCTGCAGCCTGTCGGTAAAGCCCTGGTCAGGCCCAAGGCCATAGCCCGCCGTCAGGCTGTCGCCGAAGCCGACGATTTTGAACGGCTCGGCACGCGCTGACGGCATGGCGCCGCAAATGGCGAGGAAAACCATGAGGCCTGCGGCAATACTGCGTTTGAAAGACATGCGGCAGGCCCCATATGAGCTAGGAATTCTTCAGTCGACGGCTTCCGGCAAGCAGAGCCTTCCCAGATTATAGGACGATTTCATTTTGACAGAAGCCGTCATCGCGCTGAAAGATGTATCCCTGACCCTTGGCGAGGGCGCTTCATCGGTCCATGTGCTGAAGGGTGTCAGCCTTGATGTGGCGACCCGGGAGGCGACCGGCATCGTCGGGCCTTCGGGCTCCGGCAAGTCGACATTGCTGATGGTCCTGGCAGGCCTGGAAAGGGTCGATTCGGGTACGGTCCGAATCGCTGGTGAGTTGCTCAACGGCAAAAGCGAGGACCAGATTGCTTCGTTTCGAGGCCGAAACATTGGCATCGTGTTCCAGTCCTTCCATCTCATTCCCAACATGACGGCGCTCGAAAATGTCGCGGTGCCGCTGGAGCTGGCCGGCCATGCCGATCCGTTTTCGGTGGCGGCGCGCGAGCTGGAGGCGGTTGGCCTCAGCGACCGCGTCACCCACTATCCCGGCGAATTGTCGGGCGGCGAGCAGCAGCGCGTGGCGATCGCCCGCGCATTGGCGCCGTCGCCGCGCATCCTGATCGCCGACGAGCCGACCGGCAATCTCGACCAGGCGACCGGGCGGCAGGTCGCCGACCTCCTGTTTGCCAAGGCGGCCGAGCGCGGCATGACGCTGGTGCTGGTGACCCATGATCCGGCGCTCGCGGCACGCTGTTCGCGCCAGGTATCGATGCGCTCGGGCCGGATCGAGGCGCCGGCGCCTGTCAAGGTGACGGCCTGATGCCGCTGTCCCGGACGTTGAGGCTCGCGGTCCGCTTCTCGTTGCGCGAGATGCGCGGCGGCCTGTCCGGCTTCCTGATCTTTCTCGCCTGCATCGCGCTCGGCGTCGCGGCCATCGGCGGCGTCAACTCGGTGGCGCGTTCGATCACCGCCGGTGTCGCAAATCAGGGCCAGACGCTGCTGGGCGGCGACCTTCGCTTCGAGATCAATCAGCGTGACGCCAGCCAGGCGGAGCGCAGCTTCCTTGACGGGCTCGGCACAGTTTCCCGGACCGCCAGCATGCGTTCGATGGCGCGTCTGGCCGACGGATCCGACCAGGCGCTGGTCGAGGCCAAGGCGGTCGACCATGCCTATCCTCTCTATGGCACGCTGGAGACCGAGCCGGCACTGTCGAAACAGGAACTGTTCGGCGAAGAGTTCGGCGTCTTCGGTGCGGCGGCACCCGACCTTCTGTTCGAGCGGCTGCACGTCAAGATCGGCGACCGGCTGAAGCTTGGTACCGCCACTTTCGAACTGCGCGCCAGGCTGGTCGCCGAACCGGACGCCGTGTCCGACGGTTTCGGCTTCGCGCCAAGGCTGATGATCTCGACGGACGGGCTGGCGGCCACTGGACTGATCCAGCCGGGCAGCCTGGTCGAGAATGCCTACAAGATCCGCCTACCGGCAGACGCCGACGAGGCGCGACTGAAGGGCGTCCAGGACCAGGCGGCCACGGATTTCCCCGAAGCAGGCTGGTCGATCCGCACACGCAGCAACGCGGCGCCCGCGCTGTCGTCGAACATTGAACGTTTCTCTCAGTTCCTGACCCTGGTCGGGCTGACGGCGCTGGTGGTCGGCGGTGTGGGCGTCGCCAATGCGGTGCGCGCCTATCTCGACGGCAAGCGCGGCGTGATCGCCACCTTCAAGAGCCTGGGCGCTTCGGGCGGCTTCGTCTTTGCCGTCTATCTGGTGCAGATCCTGATCATTGCCGCATTGGGTATCGTGCTGGGCCTTGTGCTCGGCGCGCTGATGCCGTTCGCAGCGAGTGCGGCCTTGCAATCCGTCATTCCGGTGCCGGCCGCAGGCGGCTTCTATCCCGGCGCGCTCGGCATGGCGGCGCTGTTCGGCCTGCTGGTGACGTTGGCTTTCGCGTTGCTGCCGCTCGGCCGCGCCCGCGATGTGCCGGCAACCGCGCTGTTTCGCGAGATGGGGCTGGAAGGCCGCGGCTTGCCGCGCCCCGCCTATGTCGCGGCGGCCATAGGCATCGCGCTGTTGCTGGCGGCGCTGGCCATTCTGTTTTCCGGCGACCAGCGCATCGCCTCGATCTTTGTCGGCGCTACCGTCTTCGCCTTCCTGGTGCTGCGCGTGGTCTGCGCACTGGTGCAATGGGCGGCCAGGAAGAGCCCGCGCGTGCGCTTCGTGGCGCTCAGGCTCGCTATCGGCAACATCCATCGGCCAGGCGCGCTGACGCCATCGGTGGCGCTGTCCTTGGGGCTCGGCCTGACGCCGCTGGTGACGCTGGCGCTGATCGACGGCAACTTCAGGCGGCAGATCTCCGGCAGCCTGCCGGAACGGGCGCCGAACTTCTTCTTCGTCGACATCCAGAGCGCCGATGTCGCGTCGTTCTCGGCGCTGATCGGCAAGGAGGCGCCGCAGGGTGTGCTGGCCAAGGTGCCGATGCTGCGCGGCCGGGTGATGGCGCTGAACGGTATCGATGTCGACAAGGTGAAGGTGCCGGCGGAAGGCGCCTGGGTGCTGAGGGGCGACCGCGGCCTGACCTATGACACCCGGCAGCCGGAGAACGCGACGTTGACCGAGGGCAGTTGGTGGCCCGAAAATTACAGCGGCGAGCCGCTGGTTTCGTTTTCGGCGCAGGAAGGCAAGGAGATCGGGCTGAAGCTCGGCGATACCATCACCGTCAACGTGCTGGGACGCAATGTCACCGCCAGGATCGCCAATTTCCGCCAGGTCGAGTGGGAGACGATGGGCATCAATTTCGTCATGGTGTTCTCGCCCAACACATTCGCGGGCGCCCCGCATGGCTGGATGGCGACGCTGACCGAAAAGAGTACCTCGACGGCCGACGACGCCCGCATCCTCAACGCCGTCACCCGCGCCTTCCCGGCGGTGACGACGGTGCGGGTCAAGGACGCGCTCGATGTCGTCAACCGGCTGGTCGGACAGCTCGGCTCGGCGATCCGAGCCGCGGCCGGCGTGGCGCTGATCGCTTCGGTGCTGGTGCTGGCCGGCGCGCTCGCCGCCGGCAACCGGGCGCGCATCCATGATGCGGTGGTGCTGAAGACGCTGGGGGCGACACGCACGACGCTGATATCGGCCTTCTCGCTCGAATACATGCTGATCGGACTGGCCACCGCCATCTTCGCGCTGGCGGCGGGCAGTGCGGCGGCCTGGTTCGTCGTCGCGCGCATCATGACATTGCCGTCGCATTTCATGCCCGAGGTGGCAGTGGCGACCATTCTGTTTTCGCTGGTGATCACGGTCGGCATTGGTCTTGCCGGCACCTGGCGGGTGCTCGGCCACAAGGCAGCACCGGTGCTGCGCAATTTGTGACGACAGGCCCGGAAATGGGCATCCTGGATTAAATCTTGGTAAGAAAGCCCTCCGAAAAGCCGAAGAATCGGCACTTCGCCCTGTCACGAACCGTTACATCCGGTTACGGACTTGTTCTTGACGCGAATAACCATCATATTTCGCCACAGGCATGCTGGAGCCCTGCCAGCGGCGCCTGGGTCCGGAAGGACCTGACACCCGACGGGGCAGAAGCAATAGAGGACTACAATGGCTGATCCCATTCGCAACTACCAGACGCGCGCCGTGCCCGGCGTCAGCGTCGGTGCCGACATCGATCAGGGCCTGCGCGCCTATATGATCAGGGTCTACAATCTGATGGGGCTTGGCCTCCTCATCACTGGTCTTGCCGCGATCGGCACGATCATGCTGGCCACCACCACCGATCCGGCTTCGGCTGTCGCGACGCTGCCAAGCGGCGAGATGCTGACCTCCTTCGGCTACGCGATCTTCGGCTCGCCGCTGCGCTGGGTGGTGATGCTGGCGCCGCTGGCTGCCGTGCTGTTCCTGTCGTTCCGCGTTCAGTCGATGAGCGTTTCGGCGGCGCAGACGACGTTCTGGGTCTATGCCGGTCTCGTCGGCCTGTCGCTGTCTTCGATCTTCCTGGTCTACACCACGGCCAGCATCTCACAGACCTTCTTCGCCACGGCCGCCGCCTTCGGTGCGCTGTCGCTGTTCGGCTACACCACCAAGCGCGACCTGACGGCGATGGGCTCGTTCCTGATCATGGGCGTGTTCGGCATCATCATCGCGTCGGTGATCAATATCTTCCTGCAGTCGTCGGCGCTGTCCTTTGCCGTGTCGGCGATCGGCGTGCTGGTCTTCGCGGGCCTGACCGCCTATGACACGCAGAAGATCAAGGAGATGTATTTCGAGGGCGACACTTCCGACGTCGCCGGCCGCAAGGCGATCATGGGCGCTCTGACGCTCTATCTCGACTTCATCAACCTGTTCATGTTCCTGCTGCAGTTCATGGGCGACCGCCGCTAAAGCGGCATTGGACCATCAACTTCCGGAAGGGCGGCCCAACGGCCGCCCTTTTCTTTTGTCTTGGCCTTTGCTGTTATTGCGAGCAGAGAAACGGCATGCATAAACAATGAGCAATATTGCGATCCGGCCTGCCACGGTGGCCGACCTCGACAGCGTCACGGACATCTATGCCGATGCGGTGACCCAAGGCACGGCGAGCTATGAGCTGGAGCCGCCGAGCCGTGCGGAGATGGGTGTTCGATTCGACAGCCTGACGGCCGGCGGCTTTCCTTACCTGGTGGCGGAGAAGGACGGGACCGTTCTCGGCTACGCCTATGCCGGCGCCTTCCGGCCACGCCCGGCCTATCGCTTCATCGTCGAGGATTCGGTCTATGTCGCGCCCGAGGCCAAGGGCCAGGGCGTCGGGCTCAAGCTGATGCAAAGCCTGATCGAGGCAGTGACGACGGCGGGCTTTCGCCAGATCATCGCGGTGATCGGCGATGGCCGTCCCGACAGCGCCTCGGTGCGGTTGCACGAAAAGCTCGGCTTTCGCCATTCGGGACGCCTTGAAGGTTCCGGCTACAAGCATGGGCGCTGGCTGGACACGGTGTTCATGCAGCTGTCGCTGAATGGCGGTGCGACGCTGCCGCCCGATCCCGAATCGCTGCCGGAGCGGAAGTTTCGCCTTAGGGGGAACTGAAGAATTGAAGAATTGAAGAATTGAAGAAGATAGCGTCAGGCGCCGAGTGCCTTTTCATCAATTAATCAATTCTCCAGCTCTTCAATTCCCCTGCTCTAATTCCCCAGCTCAGGCTTCGACCAGCTTCAGCTTGCTGTCGAACACACCAAGCACGCGGCCAAGTTCCTGACCACGCTTCAAGATGCGGCCGCCGGCGGCGATGACGGCAAAAGCGCCCTGCTTGCGGGCCAGTTTCGGATCCTTGACGATCTGGAACAGCGGCACTTCGCTGGTGCGGCGGAATACGGAAAACCC
>NZ_RZRK01000205.1:0-8696 GCF_003997835.1 Mesorhizobium sp. M7A.F.Ca.CA.004.12.1.1 | reverse complement strand
GGTTGGCGCCGGGCAAGGTCTTTTGCGTGATGGTGATGCCCTTCTGCGTGTGCAGCTTGTCGACCAGGCCCTGCACATCCTTCGGCGGCGCCACCTTGTCGGCATCGCCATGGATGATCAGGCCCGATGACGGGCAGGGCGCCAGGAACGAGAAATCATAGGTGTTGGGCTGCGGCGCGATCGAAATGAAGCCTTCGATCTCCGGCCGGCGCATCAGAAGCTGCATGCCGATCCAGGAGCCGAAGGAGTAGCCGGCGACCCAGCAGCTCTTGGAATCGGGATGCAGCGACTGCACCCAGTCCAAAGCGGCGGCGGCGTCCGACAGCTCGCCGGTGCCATGGTCGAACTCGCCCTGGCTGCGGCCGATGCCGCGGAAATTGAAGCGAAGCGTGGTGAAATCCCGCTTCTGGAACATGTAGAAGAGGTCGTAGACGATCTTGTTGTTCATCGTGCCGCCGAATTGCGGGTGCGGGTGCAGGACGATGGCAATCGGCGCGCTCTTTTCCTTGGAAGGCTGATAGCGACCCTCCAGGCGGCCGGCAGGACCGGTGAAAATGACCTCAGGCATAAAATACTCCACTTGGTAATACGAACGCGCGGTGCCTGGAACGTTTCCTCTGGCCTTGACGCAGGGCGAGCGTCTTCTTAGAAGCTAGTTTAGAATTGTTCAAAACTGAGTGGCAAGACATCGAGCCCGGCCACCCGCGCCGCAAGCCGCGTAAATAGGACGGCTCGCCTTGGAATTTCAAGGAAATAACGCCATACGACAGCGGAATGGCTTCTGACGGGATTTGACGGACGAAAATGGCCGGAATACGCGCCTATCTCGACTACAATGCCAGTGCGCCGCTGCTTGCCGTGGCCCGCGAGGCTATGGTCGCGGCCCTTGACGTCGCGGCCAATCCGTCATCGGTTCACGCCGAGGGGCGCGCGGCCCGCCGCCTGATCGAGACCGTCAGGCGTGACGTGGCGGCGCTAGTCAACGCCAAGGCGGAGCATGTCGTGTTCACCTCCGGTGCCACGGAAGCAGCCTCGACGCTGCTGTCACCCGACTGGCAGATGGGGCGCGGCACGGTGCGTATGAGCCGGCTTTACGTGTCGGAGGCCGATCATCCCTGCCTGTTGAACGGCGGACGGTTCCCCGCAGCGCAGGTGACGCGGATCGGCGTCGACGCCAACGGCATTGCCGATCTCGGCGCCTTGGAGTCGGCGCTCGGCGGTCACGACAAGAGCGAGGGCCTGCCGCTGGTCGCAATCCACGCCGCCAACAACGAGACCGGCGTCATCCAGCCGATCGATCGTATCGCCGCGATCGTCAAGGCGGCGGGCGGCATCCTCATTGTCGACGCCGTGCAGGCCGTAGGGCGTGTTTCGACCGATCTATCAGCGGGTTACGCCGATTATCTGATTCTGTCCTCGCACAAGATCGGTGGACCCAAGGGCGTCGGCGCCATCGTCGCGGCTTCCGATTTGATGATGCCGAAGCCGCTGATCAATGGCGGTGGCCAGGAAAAGGGCCATCGCGGCGGAACTGAGAACCTCGCCGCCATTGCCGGTTTCGGCGCCGCCGCACGCGAGGCGCTTGCCGGATTGCCGGCCATGGATGCGGTGCGCCAGCGCCGCGACGAGATCGAGGCCATCGTCAAATCGCTGGTGCCGGACGCGGAAATCTTTGGAACCGGTGCGCCAAGGCTTGCCAATACGGCATTCTTCGCTATTGCGGGCGTCAAAGCCGAAACCGCGCAGATCGCCTTCGATCTGGCCGGTGTAGCGCTGTCGGCCGGCTCTGCCTGTTCGTCGGGCAAGGTCGGACCGAGCCATGTGCTGAAAGCCATGGGCTACGGTGACAGTCTCGGCGCCTTGCGGGTGTCGATCGGACCGGCGACCGGCGCGGAAGACGTTGAGCTTTTCCGCACCGCGCTTGCGGGTATTGCCGCACGAAGGGCGGATAGAGAACGGGCCGCGTAGCGGTTGGACGAATTTGGGCCTTTCGGCCTGGTAGAGCCGTGCGTTTCATGCTGGCCGGGTGAATTCCCGGTCGAAGCGCACTATATTAAACTTACGCTGCCGCGAGCACCTCTTCGGGGTTCGTTTTTGGCGGTGCCATAGTTTGAAAACTGTCGGGCCTTGACCCCGGCGTGGATGGAGAACGCTTATGCCTGCTGTGCAGGACACGATCGATCGGGTCCGAAAGATCGACGTCGACCAATACAAATACGGATTCCAGACCGAAATCGCTGTCGATAAGGCCCCCAAGGGCCTCAGCGAAGATATCATCCGTTTCATTTCGGCCAAGAAGGACGAACCGTCCTGGATGCTGGAATGGCGTCTGGAAGCGTATCGCCGCTGGCTGACGCTTGACGAGCCGACTTGGGCGCGCGTCCACTATCCCAAGATCGATTTCCAGGACATCTACTTCTACGCGGCGCCCAAGAGCACGCCCGGCCCGACTTCGCTGAGCGATGTCGATCCCGAACTCTTGAAGGTCTACGAGAAGCTCGGCATTCCGCTGCGCGAGCAGGAAATCCTTGCCGGCGTGCAGAAGACCGACGCCTCGGAACTCGAGGAAGTCAGCGACAATGTCTACAAATCGGGCCGCGTCGCCGTCGATGCCGTGTTCGATTCCGTCTCCGTCGTCACCACCTTCAAGAAGGAGCTGGCGCAGGCCGGCGTCATCTTCTGCTCGATCTCGGAAGCCATCCGCGAGCATCCGGAGCTGGTGAAGAAATATCTCGGCTCGGTCGTGCCGACCTCAGACAATTACTACGCCACGCTGAATTCGGCTGTGTTCACCGACGGCTCGTTCGTCTTCGTGCCCAAGGGCGTGCGCTGCCCGATGGAGCTGTCGACCTATTTCCGCATGAACGAGAAGAACACCGGCCAGTTCGAGCGCACGCTGATCATCGCCGAGGAGGGGGCTTACGTCTCCTATCTCGAGGGCTGCACGGCGCCGCAACGCGACGAGAACCAGTTGCACGCGGCGGTCGTCGAACTGGTAGCGCTCGACGATGCCGAGATCAAATATTCCACGGTGCAGAACTGGTACCCCGGCGACGCCGAGGGCAAGGGCGGCATCTACAACTTCGTCACCAAGCGCGGCGACTGCCGTGGCGACCGCTCGAAGATTTCGTGGACGCAGGTCGAGACCGGTTCGGCGATCACCTGGAAATATCCGAGCTGCATCCTGCGCGGTGACGATTCCCAAGGTGAGTTCTATTCGATTGCGGTATCGAACGGCTATCAGCAGGTCGACAGCGGCACCAAGATGATCCACCTCGGCAAGAACACGTCGAGCCGCATCATCTCCAAGGGCATCGCCGCCGGCTTCTCGCAGAACACCTATCGCGGCCAGGTCTCGGCGCACCGCAAGGCGACCAACGCCCGCAACTTCACCAACTGCGACTCGCTGCTGATCGGCGACCAGTGCGGCGCGCACACCGTGCCATACATGGAAGCCAAGAACTCGACGGCGCAGTTCGAGCACGAAGCGACGACCTCGAAGATTTCCGAGGACCAGAAATTCTACGTCATGCAGCGCGGCATCCCCGAAGAGGAAGCAATTGCGCTGATCGTCAATGGTTTCGTCAAGGACGTCATCCAGCAGCTGCCGATGGAATTCGCCGTCGAAGCGCAGAAGCTGATTGGGATTAGCCTTGAGGGCTCGGTCGGCTGACCGGACAAATATTCAGGAAACAAGAATGCTTGAAATCAGAAACCTGCACGCCCGCATCGTCGATGACGGCACCGAAATCATCCGTGGCTTGAACCTGACGGTGAAAGCCGGCGAGGTTGCCGCGATCATGGGGCCGAACGGCTCGGGAAAATCGACGCTGTCCTACATCCTCGCCGGCCGCGAGGACTATGAGGTGACCGAAGGCGACATCCTCTACAACGGCCAGTCGATCCTCGAAATGGATCCGGCCGAGCGCGCCACGTCAGGCATTTTCCTCGCCTTCCAGTATCCGATGGAGATACCGGGCGTGGCCACCATGGAATTCCTGAAAGTGGCGATGAACGAGCAGCGCAAGGCGCGTGGCGAAGAGCCGCTGAAGATCCCGGAATTTTTGAAGCGCGTGAAGGAAGCCGCCGCCTCGCTCAGCATGGACATGGCGATGCTCAAGCGGCCGCTCAATGTCGGCTTCTCCGGCGGCGAGAAGAAGCGGGCAGAGATTCTGCAGATGAAGCTGCTGGAGCCGAAACTGTGCGTGCTCGACGAGACCGATTCCGGCCTCGATATCGATGCGCTGAAGATCGTGTCCGACGGCGTCAACGCGCTGCGGGCGCCGGACCGGGCGTTCTTGGTCATCACCCACTACCAGCGCCTGCTTGAGCACATCGTGCCCGACACCGTGCACGTGCTCTACAAGGGCCAGGTCATCAAGTCCGGCGACAAGTCGCTGGCGCTCGACCTGGAAGCCAATGGCTATGCCGGCGTGATCGGCGAAGCCGCGTGAGATGCCAGAGGTAATACCGATGAACATGCACACACAACCGCAGCGGACACCGGCCGAGACAGCGTTGATCGACGCGTTCGGCGACCGGCTGTCGCTGCTGCCGGGTGACGGCGCGGTGATGCTGAAGCGCGACGACGCCATCGAGACGATCAAGCACGGCCTGCCGACGCGGCGTGTCGAATCCTGGCATTACACCGACCTGCGCCGGTTGCTGAATACCGTGCCGGACTTCGACCCCGCCGCCATGGCCAAAGCCGTTGCACCGATCGTCGACGGTTCCACCGTGGTGTCGATCCTGAACGGCAAGTCGGACGCCAAAGTGCCGGTTCTTGAAGGCGTTTCTTTCCAGCGCCTGTCGGAAAAGCTGATCGACGGCAGCGCAGCAGCTGGGCTCGATCCCTATGGCAGCGACGACGCCATCGGCGCGCTGAACACGGCTTTCGTCGCCGACGGGTATTTTGTCGACATCGCCGATGGTGTGGAACTTGAAAAGCCGGTCGAGCTGCAGAACCTGCAGGCTGGCGGCCAGACCCATGTGCGCCTGCGAGTGCGTGTCGGCGCCGGCGCCAAGGCCGTCATCGTCGAACGTCAGACGGGTGACGGCGCTGCCTTGGGCAGCTCGGTCAGCCAGCTCGTGCTCGGCGAGGGCGCCGAGGTGACGTGGCTGATCGTCCAGGAGCAGCCGGAAACGGCGGCGCATCTGGCGCAGTTCAAGGCCCATATCGGCAAGAATGCGAAACTGACGTTGTTTGTCATGAACGCCGGCGGCAGACTGGTGCGCCAGGAGATCATGGTCAGGACGACTGGCGAAGGCGCCGATTTCAAGCTGCGCGGCATCAACCTCCTGGCCGGCGACACCCATACCGACGTGACCATGGTGCTCGACCACGCCGTGCCGCACACGACCTCGACGGAAGTCATCCGCAACGTGGTGACGGGCAAGGCGCGCGGCGTCTTCCAGGGTCGCATCAACGTCCATCAATATGCGCAGAAGACCAACGCCAAGATGGCCTGCAACACGCTGCTGCTGTCGGACGACGGCGAGTTCTCGACCAAGCCCGAGCTTGAAATCTTCGCCGACGACGTGATTTGCGGCCACGGCGCGACGGTCACCGAGATCGACCATAACCATCTGTTCTACCTGATGGCGCGCGGCGTCGACGAGAAAAGCGCGCGGGGCTTGCTCGTCAAGGCCTTCGTCGCCGAGGTGATCGAGGAACTTGACGACGAGGCAATCGTCGAAGCGCTGGAGGCGCGGCTCGACGGCTGGTTCGCGGCGCACGGGTGATTTGATGAACGCACCGGGCAAGATCGGAGATTTCTACGACGTCGAAGCGATCCGCCGCGATTTCCCGATCCTGTCGCGGGAAGTCTATGGCAAGCCGCTGGTCTATCTCGACAATGGCGCCTCGGCACAAAAGCCGCAGGCGGTGCTGGACACAATCCAGCATGCCTATTCCCAGGAATACGCCAACGTCCATCGCGGCCTGCATTTTCTCTCGAACGCCGCGACCGATGCCTACGAAAAGGCGCGAGAGACGGTGCGCCGCTTCCTCAATGCGCCGAGCACCGACAACATCATCTTCACCTCGAACACGACTTCGGCCATCAACACGGTCGCCTATGGCTATGGCATGCCCAACATCGGCGAGGGCGACGAGATCGTGCTGTCGATCATGGAGCACCACTCCAACATCGTTCCCTGGCATTTCATCCGCGAGCGGCAGGGCGCCAAACTGGTCTGGGTGCCGGTCGACGATCTCGGCGTCTTCCACATCGAGGAATTTGAAAAGCGGCTGACCAGCAAGACAAAGCTCGTTGCCATTACCCACATGTCGAACGCGCTTGGCACTGTGACGCCGATCAAGGAAATCGTGCGCATTGCGCATTCGCGCGGAATTCCGGTGCTGGTCGACGGCAGTCAGAGCGCCGTGCATATGCCTATCGACGTGCAGGATCTCGACTGCGACTTTTTCGTCTTCACCGGGCACAAGGTTTATGGCCCGTCGGGCATCGGCGTGCTCTACGGCAAGAAGGACATTCTCGCTGGCATGCGGCCCTTCATGGGCGGCGGCGAGATGATCGAGGAGGTGACGGAAGACATCGTCACCTACAACGAGCCGCCGCACCGCTTCGAGGCCGGCACGCCGCCGATCGTCCAGGCGATCGGGCTGGGTGCCGCGCTCGACTATATGGAAACGATCGGCCGCGAGCGCATTGCCGCCCATGAGGAAGACCTCAAGAACTACGCGCATGAGCGGCTGCGCTCCATCAATTCGCTGCGCATCTTCGGTGATGCGCCCGGCAAGGGCGCCATCATCTCGTTCGAACTGCAAGGCATTCATGCGCATGACGTGTCGATGGTGATAGACAGGCAGGGCGTTGCGGTGCGGGCGGGCACGCATTGCGCCCAGCCGCTGTTGAAACGCTTCGGCGTAACCTCCACATGCAGGGCATCGTTCGGCATGTATAATACCAGGGCCGAAGTCGACGCTTTGGCCGAGGCGCTTGAAAAAGCGCGCAAATTCTTCGGATGACGAGTTTTTTGGGTGACGACCATGGATGATGCAAGCATCGCTGCCGAGACCACTCCGGAAACCGCGCCCAATACGCTGGTTTCGGGATCAGCCATTCCAGCCGACGAACTGGCGCGGCTGACCGACGACATCGTCTCGGCGCTGAAGACGGTCTACGATCCGGAAATCCCGGCCGATATCTACGAGCTCGGCCTGATCTACAAGATCGACATCGAGGACAATCGCTCGGTCAAGATCGACATGACGCTGACCGCTCCGGGCTGCCCTGTCGCCGGCGAAATGCCCGGCTGGGTCGAAAATGCCGTCGGCGCCGTCGAAGGCGTGTCCGGCGTCGAGGTCAACATGACCTTCGACCCGCCGTGGTCGGCCGACCGCATGTCGGAAGAGGCGCAGGTCGCGGTGGGTTGGTACTAGCGTTGGGCCTGGCATACTTGCGCCAGGGGTAAAACTTCACCATTTTAGGTGAGGAATCATTCGGCAGGCCTTGAACCTGCATGGAATGGAAGGAAAAAGAATGGGACGCTTTGCCGTCATCACGATGACCGAAAAGGCCGCCGACCGGGTGCGCGAGATTGTCGCCACGCGTGACAATGCGCACGGCATCCGCCTCGGCATCAAGAAGGGCGGCTGCGCGGGCATGGAATATACGGTCGATCTGGTGACCGAGCCCAATACCAAGGACGACCATATCGAGCGCGACGGCGCGCATGTCTATGTGGCGCCCGAGGCAGCGCTATTCCTGTTCGGCACCGAGATGGATTTCGAGCAGACGACGCTGCGCACCGGCTTCACCTTCCACAATCCGAACCAGAGTTCGGCCTGCGGCTGCGGCGAATCCGTCGAACTGAAGCCGGCCGACCTGAAGGCGCTGGCAGAGGCACGCGCCTCCGCCTGACCCTCCTTCGCCCGTTTACGGGGCTAATCCACCCACATGCCCGTGCGCTTGTGCCAGTCGGCGATCGATTCCTCGGGATAGACGTCGAAGACCTTGTCATGCTTGCCAACCACCGGCTCCACCCAGTTCGCCTTGTATTTCAGCATGAGGTGCACCTTGCTTGGCGGAATGGGTAAATCGCTGTCGATCGCCGAAGCGAAGGGATGCACCAGCTCCGGCCATGTCGGGTCGTAGAGCCAAAGGGCTGATCCACATTTCTTGCAGAAATTGCGCTCGCCGGTCGAGATTTCGCAATGCGGATGCTCGTCGTCCTCGATCTCCGCCCGAAAGACGCCGAGGCTGCGCTTGCCCCTGATGTTCAGTGTTTCGTTGTCGGCACCGAGATTGATGGCAAACCCGCCGCCGCCCTGCTGCTTGCGGCAGATCGAGCAGTAGCACAGCATGAATGGCGCCGGCGTGTGGCTCTCCACCTCGAAACGGACGGCATTGCAGCGGCAGGAGCCTTTGAGCAGCACGGGCATAGCGGGAACTCCGATCGACCTCACACAACCTGTCAGCATGATTTTGGTTGCGGCGATGACAAGGCCAAACGCCGGTGACATGATCGCGGCATGGACAATGAACGCATCGCCGAACTGTTCGAAGGCCTCGGCCCGGTCAGCATCCGAAAACTGTTCGGCGGCAAGGGCATCTATTTCGACGGTGTCATCGTCGCCATCGTGCTGCGTGGCGAATTGCTGTTGAAGGCCGACGAGCAAAGCGTGCCCGAGTTCGAGGCCGCCGGCTGCACGCAATGGACCTATACCGGCT
>NZ_RZRK01000204.1:0-8700 GCF_003997835.1 Mesorhizobium sp. M7A.F.Ca.CA.004.12.1.1 | reverse complement strand
GGACCAGTGCGGCGACACCATCGAAATCCCGGATGTACAAGATCTCCTCGCCGTCAGTCGGATCCTTCATGCGCGCGATCTTGTCGCTCATACCGGCCGAGGCATGTTTCTGGAAGAAACGCTGGCCACCGACACCGTCCGGCGCCCGCACCAGGCTGAGCGGCCGGTTGACGACAAACTGTTCCATGCGCGGCCAAACCTGCGCGTAATGGTCGAGCAGGCCCTGCTTGGAGATGTTTTCATCCGGCCACAGCAGCTTGTCGGGATGCGAGAGTTTTACCGTGGTCGTCATCGATCCGGCGGCTTTGCCACCCGATGCCGGCTTGGCCGTGCTCTTGCCTGTCGATGTCTTGCCTGTCGACGCTTTGGGCTTTTCCTGCACGACTTCCTCCGCCGGCTTGTCCTCGCGCAATCCCTGGAACGAGGCGTGGCGTATTATACGGTCCGAGGTCCAGCTGCGAAACTCCACTTCGCCGACAAGTTCGGGCTTGACCCAGACCAGGCCCTTGCCCTTCGGCACGGCGGTGGAGAAGGGCGATGTCTTTGCCGTCAATGCATCGAGTTTTGCCTTCAGCTCGTTGGCGCCCTTGCCGGAGAAACCAGTGCCGACGCGGCCGGCATAATGCAGCTTGCCGCCCTCGTGGAAGCCGACCAGGATCGAGCGCAGGCCGCGCCCGGTCTTGTCCGACGGCAGATAGCCGCCGATGACGAATTCCTGCCGCGCCGTGCATTTCGACTTCACCCAGGTCGGGCCGCGGCCGCTGCGATAGGGTGCATCGGCACGCTTGGAGACGACGCCTTCCAGGCCCATCCGGCAGGCATGCTCCAGCATGATCTTGCCGGGTTCGGAAAAGTGGTCGCTGAAGCGGACCGCCGGATTGTCGGACTGCTTGCCGAGCAAATCCTGCAAGGCCTGCTTGCGCTCGACCAGCGGCTCGCGCCGCAAATCCCTTCCATCGAGGCGCATCAGATCGAATACGTAATAGATGAAGCGATTTGTCCGCTTCGCCGACAGATCCTGCTGCAACAGCGCGAAAGACGAGACGCCGCTGTCGGCGAGCACGACCACCTCGCCATCGATGATGGCGTCGCTGCACTTCAGCCCGGCCAGCTCCGCGACGATCTCGCCGCCGAACTTCTTCGTCCAGTCGAGGCCGGTCCGGGTCAGCAGCCGCACATCGGTGCCGGCGATCTGCGCCTGCATGCGATAGCCGTCGAACTTCACCTCATGCAGCCAGTCCTTGCCCGGCGGCGCATCGCGCTCCAGCGTGGCCAGCTGCGGCTCGATGAAGTCGAGTTTCTTGCCCGCGGCCTTCGTCTTGCCGGCGGCCGGCTTGTTGGAATGCCAGACCTTCGGCTTCTCACCCTTCGCGGCCTTGCCCTCGCCGACCTCCTCGATCGTCAGGCCCGACTTCACCGATTCCGGCGCCTCCTTGAGGATGTCCTCGCCAGGACGCGCGGCGGCATCGTCCGACTTGATCAGCAGCCAGTTGTCGCGTTTTTCACCCGCACGCGGCTTCAGTCGCACCAGATGCCATGCCCCATGCAGCTTGTGTCCCCTGAGCTCGAAGCTGATATGGCCCTTCTTCATCGCCTTGGCCGGGTCGATCTCGGGGGTCCAGGTGCCCTCGTCCCAAACGATGACCGAACCGCCGCCATATTCGCCCTTGGGAATGGTGCCCTCGAACGGCGCATAGTCGATCGGGTGATCCTCGACATGCACGGCCAGTCGCTTCTCATGCGGATCAAGGCTCGGGCCGCGCGTCACCGCCCAGCTCCACAGCACGCCGTCATGCTCGAGGCGCAGGTCGTAATGCAGCCGCGTCGCGGCATGCTTGTGGATGACGAAGATGCCGCCCGCGCCGCCCTGCTTGGTCCGGGCGACCTTGCCGGCCGGTTCGGCGGTTTTCTTGAAATCGCGCTTGGAGTGATATTGTTCGAGGCTGGCCATCCGTTGGGTTCCTCAGGCCGATTTGCGTTTGGGCGCGCTGGCTTTCGGCTTGGCGCGTTTGGCCGCCGGCTTGGCTTTCGCCGACGAAGACCTTTTCGATGATCCGGAATCTGACAGGCTCTTCTTCAGCGCGTCGAACAGATTGACGACATTGGAAGGCTTGGGCGCCGCCTTGGCCTTCGGCGCCTTGTGGCCGGCCTTCTTGGCGCGGATCAGCTCCAGCAGCGCGTCCTCGTATTTGTCGTCGAATTTCGAGGGATCGAACTTCGTCTTCTTCTTGTCGATGATCAACTCGGCGAGGTCGGTCATCTCCTGATCGGTCTTCACCGACTCGATGTCGCCGAAGACGGTGTCCTGCTGGCGCACCGTGTTGTCGTAGCGCAGCGTCGTCAGCACCATGCCTTTGCCGAGCGGCTCGATAACCACCGGCCGTTCGCGTCGGTAGAGCACGATACGCGCCAACCCGGCCATCTTCTTGCCCGCCATCGCGTCGCGAATGACGGCGAACGCTTCTTCCGACACCTTGTCGGCCGGCGCGACATAATAGGGCGTATCGAGATAGATCTGCTGGATCGAAGCTTTGTCGACGAAACCGTCGAGCGCCATCGTGTGCGAGGATTCGATCTGCACCGCCTCGATCTCGTCTTCCTCGATATGGATGAAATCGCCATCGTCGAGTTCATAGCCCTTGATCTCGTCATCCTCCCCCAGAGGCTTGCCGGTTTCGGCATCGACATAGAGGCGCTTCACCGTGTTGCCGGTCTTGCGGTTGAGAATGCGAAACGAGACCCGCTCCGTGTGGGTGACGACATTGGTGAGTTCGACGGCACAGGTGACCAGCGAAAGCTTTAAATAGCCTCTCCAGGCCGGACGCGGCGCCATGATATCTCCCTTCCACAACCAGATGAAGGTGAGAACGGACAGACCGCGCTCCAGTTCCGCGCTCACGGACCGATCTGGATGCCAAGGGCGCGCCCGAGGCCTTATGGCCGCCAGCACCTGAATTTCGCGGGCGCGGCAAAAGTTGAAACAGAACCGCGCGCGCGCGACATTCAAACGAAACATATGTGATGCAAAAGTCACATTGGCCGGAATGCCGGCCAACTGCACGGAAAGACCCCGAATCAGCCGCAATCCAGCCACGAAGCGAGGCATTTTCGACCAGATATTAACATCACGTTCACCGACTATTCACGCCTCGACGCTATGATGACCGCAATTCGGAAGGGACATCCGAAAATCGGGACAGGGACAAGGGTAATGAACTTCCTCGCGCACCTCATCGGCTATGCCGCCGCCATCCGCGAATTCGTCGCGCCGACCTATCGGCCCGAGCGCTATTACATGCGCGGCCCCGGCCCTGCTTGCGCCCGTCGCGGCAACTCGCTGGGCGCGCACTGATCATGGCTTTCGAAAATCGCCACAACAGCAGGATCTGCAGGCCGGCCGCCTCTACCCGCGCCACCACCTATCGCGCCGAGCGTCCCGCTCTCGCCGACAGGCGCCGTGCGACATCGCCACGGCTTTGATACCGACGCTGGCCGGCTTAGTGTCATAGGACACGAGCAGCCGAGGCCAGCGTGACCGACCATTCCCAACCCAGTCGACCCCAGTCAAATCGTCCCTCCGGAACAACTCTCGACGCACGCCATCGATTGATCGTTTTCGATGGCGTCTGTGTGCTCTGCTCCGGCTTCGTGCGCATGGTGGTCAGGCTCGATCGCCAAGGCCGTTTCCGCTTCGCCACCGCGCAGTCGCCCTTCGGTGAAACGCTGTTTCGGAAGCATGGACTGCGCACGGACTCTTACGAAACCAACCTCGTCCTGATCGACGGCGTCGCCTTCACGCGGCTCGACAGCTTCGTCGCTGTCATGGCGGAACTCGGCTGGCCCTGGCGGGCGGCAAAAACGCTGCTGCTGCTGCCGCGCCCGCTGCGCGACTGGCTCTATGAGCGCGTTGCCAGGAATCGCTACGCGCTGTTCGGCAGGAAGGACAGCTGCGAGGTTCCTTCTCCGGAGCTGCGCGAGCGGTTCCTTGACTGAGGATGTGGCTGCTGGAGAACGAGCCGCCGCTCAGCGCATTGATCGGGCGTTATCGCGGTTGGCTCGAACCGGTGGATTCGCACGGCTTCAGCACGATCGCGTCGCCGGCCCCCTTGCCCAATTCCCGGCAGCCTTGAACCGAGCACAGCGTCCAGCCGTCGCCGGTTGCGCCAGAGGCGGCGAGTATGACGCGCCGCTGTGGGCCGACCGTGGGCGTGTAGGCCCACCAGCCATTCTTCAGCACCGCGCCTTCCGATGGCTCCATGCCGGCGCCCGAGCTCTTGACCCGCGCCTCGACCAGCTGCAGGCCGATAGGCGTGACCTTCCAGTCTTCCTCCCAGCGCGTCCGTTCCACCGAATGCGTCCAGGACAGCGTAAAGGCGGCGACGGAGAACGTCACCATCTTGCCGGCGGCCAGGATGCAAAGGCTCATGTTTTGGCTGAAGCCTGCCGCGCACGAAAGCAGTGCCAGCCGATCCAGGCCAGCGCCAGCGCCCAGCCGGCCTCGTCGGTCAGCGGCACCGCGGCGACCAGCAGCACGCCGGCCGCGAAGGCGATGAGCCGTTCCCACAATGCCATGCGGCTGGCGAGGAAACCGACGGCGGCGGCACCCCACAGCACGATGCCCATGCAGGCCTTGGCGACGATGTAGGCGACCTCGACGGGATAGCCGAACTGGGCGGCGATCGGCCCGGCGTCCTGCAGCATCAGAGCCGGCGTGTAGACCGCCATGAACGGCACGACGAAGCCGGCAATGGCGAGTTTAGTCGCCTGGATGCCGATCTTCAGGCCACTTTCCCTAGCCATGGGTGCCGCGGCAAAGGCGGCCAGCGCCACTGGCGGCGTCAGATCGGCCATGATGCCGAAATAGAAGACGAACATGTGGCTGACCAGCAGCGGCACGCCAAGCTCGAGTAGCGCCGGCCCGGCCAGCGACGAGGTGATGATGTAGTTGGGAATGGTCGGGATGCCCATGCCCAGCACCAGGCAGGTGAGCATGGTCAGCAACAGCGACAGGAACAGATTGTTCTCGCCGATGGAGATGATCCAGCCGATGAAGGTCGAGGCGATGCCGGTCAGCGTCAGCGTGCCGATGACGATGCCGACGATGGCGCAGGCAATGCCGACCGGCAGCGCGTTCTTGGCCCCTTCGGCGAGCGAGTCGACGCAGATCCGCAGCGTCTCGCGGCCGCCCTTGAATGTGAAGCAGGCGACCACCAGTGCGGCGATGACGGCGCCGAGGAGATTGACGCCGAACTTCATGAACGAAGCGGCGGCAAGCCCGAGCGCGATCCAGAAGACGATGCGGAAGGCGAGCGGACCGATCGCTGCTGCCAGCGGCGTGCCGAGGATGAGCACGATGGTCAGCGCCAGGCCCATCGTGCCGGCGAAGATCGGCGTGTAGCCGGCAAACAGCAGGTAGACGAGCGCTGCCAGCGGCAGCACCAGCGGCCAGTGCTGTTTCACCGCGTCCCACGGATTGGGCAGGTCCGCCTTGGCCATGCCGTGCAGCCCGGCCTTGCCGGCTTCCAGATGCACCTGCCAGAAGCACGCGCCGAAATAGAGCAGCGCTGGGATGATCGCCGCCTTGACCACATCGGCATAAGGCACGTTCAGCGTCTCGGCCATGATGAAGGCGACCGCGCCCATCACCGGCGGCATGATCTGGCCGCCCATCGAGGAGGTCGCCTCGACGGCACCGGCAAAGGCCGAGCGGAAGCCGAAGCGCTTCATCAGCGGGATGGTGAACTGGCCGCTGGCCACCACATTGGCGACTCCCGAGCCGGAAATGGTGCCCATCAGCGCCGACGACAGCACGCAGACCTGCGCCGGGCCGCCGCGCCATGTGCCGACAAGGCCCAGCGCGAAATCGTTGAACAGCGCGATCATGCCGGCGCGTTCGAGAAAGGCGGCAAAGACAACGAAGATGAAGATGTAGGCGGCCGAGACATAGATCGGCGTGCCGTAGATGCCTTCGGTGCCGTAGGCGAAGGTGTCGACCAGCTGGGCGAAATCATAGCCGCGATGGACGAGCGGCGGCGGCAGATGGTTGCCGAAAAAGCAGTAGGCGAGGAAGATGAAGGCGATGATCGCCAGCGGCAGCCCCATCAGCCGCCGCGCCGCCTCGAAGACCAGCACCACCAGCACCGCGCCGACGATGAGATCCGGCGTGGTCAGGAAGCCGGAGCGGCGGATGAGGTCGGTGTAGAACACCCAATTGTACAGGCCGGTGCCGAAGCCGAGCGCCCCGAGCGCCCAGAACGCTGCTTTGGCCGGCATGCTCTTGGCGCGCAGATTGGCGATCAGGCCGAAGCCGAGCAGCAGCAGGAAGCCGACATGCATCGCCCTCACCACCTGGCTCGGCATGCTGCCATAGGCGGCGACATAGATCTGGAACACGGAAAAGGCGACGGCGATGAGAAAGGCGGCCTTGCCGGCGATGCCGTCGCCGAAGCCGGGTGGCAGGCCTTCGACCTGTTCTTCGACGGCAGGCAGATGGAAGGTGGTGGATTTGCCGTCGGTCGTTGTTCCAGACGATGCTTCGCTCATCCGACTGTCTCCAGAAGGAGCGAAGTGTAGTGCGAGGCGCCCCCCTCTGTCCTGCCGGACATCTCCCCCTCAGGGGAGATCAGCAGCGTCGGTGTCTGCGCACGTTCTGCAACGCTAGCGAATGGCGAAAGGTATGGTGACGGCCAATCTCCCCCCTTGAGGGGGAGATGCCCGGCAGGGCAGAGGGGGACGCCTGGCGAGTGCATCTCCGATAGCCGAGCCATGCTCCGCTACTTCAACAATCCCTTCTCCTTGTAATACCGTTCCGCACCGGGGTGCAGCGGCACTGGCATGCCGTCGAGCGCCTTGGCCTGGTCGATCGCCTTGGCGGCGGCATGGGCCGCGGCAAGCTGGTCGAGATGGTCGAATATCAGCTTGGTCATCTGATAGGCGATCTCGTCGGAGACATCGGCGCGGGTGATGAGGAAATTGCCGACGGCGGCGGTGGCGACATCCTCGCTTTGGCCCTCATAGGTACCCTGGGGAAGGACCCCCGAAAGATAGGGCGAGCCGATCTTCGCAACATCCTCGGCCGGCACCGCCACGACATTGATCGGCACCGAGGTGGCGAGGTCGCGGATCGAGGCGACGCCGAGTCCGGCCGATTGCAGAGTGGCGTCGAGCTGCCGGTTTTTGATCAGCTCGACCGATTCGGCGAAGGGCAGGTATTCGACCCGGCCGAGATCCTCGTATTTCAGCCCCGCGGCGGCGAAGATCGCGCGCGCATTGAGTTCGGTGCCCGACGCCGGTGCGCCGACCGACAGGCTCTTGCCCTTGAGGTCGGCCAGCGTCTTGATGCCGGACTCCTGGCTGGCGACGATCTGGATGTAATTGGGATAGATGGCGGCGATGCCGCGCAATTTGTCGAGCTTGCCTGGGAAACCGGCCTCGGCATTGCCTTCGGCGGCCATCTTGACGGAATCGCCGAGCGCAAAGGCGATCTCGCCCTTGCCCTGCTGCAGCAGATTGAGGTTTTCAACCGAAGCCTTGGTCGCCTGCACCTGGGTGCGAGCGCCTTCGATGCCCTTGCCGTAGATTTCCGACAACGCCACGCCGAGCGGATAATAGACGCCGGATGTGCCGCCGGTCAGCACGTTGATGAATTCCTGGGCTCCTGCCGACACAGCGCCAAGGCCAAGTGACAGCGCCACAGCGCCGGCTGCAACAAGTTTCGTTCTGAAATGAAACATCCGATTTCCCTCCCTGAAATATCGACGACCGCACCGCCTCCCAGGTGCGAACCGGGGCGAGTTTAGACAGTGGGCCGGAAATGCCAACCCGCAATTGTGCTCGTTAGACGAACGGTTGAGAGATCGGGAAGCAGATGGCGGCTTGCACAAAAATCCGTCGGAGCGGAAAGTTTTCCGCATCCTGTCGAAATCGTGCGCTGCCGCGCGACATACGTCCGGCTCGCAACGACGCGGCCTTCGAAACAACGGGAGAAGACCATGCGATACATGATTTTGATTTACGCCGACGAAGCCGCGATGGCGAATGCCCCGGCCGAGGCGACCTACCAGATGAGTGCCGCCTATGGCGCCTATACTGAGGCCCTGAAGAAATCCGGCGCGTGGCTGGCCGGTGACCGGCTGCGCCCGAGTCAGGCGACCACCTCGGTTCGGGTGGCTGGTGGCAAGACCAACGTCCTCGACGGCCCCTATGCCGACACCAAGGAGCAGCTTGCAGGCTTCTACATGATCGAGGCTGCGGATGCCGACGCCGCGATCGCCTGGGCGGCGCGCTGCCCGGCGGCCAGCGCCGGCACTGTCGAGCTGCGGCCGATCTGGGAACTGACCGAGTACCTGTCTGAGAAATGACGATGTGATGGACAGTCGCTCCGAGAACGCCCGGGCGGCCGCCGAGGCTGCCGCCCGGCAGAGCTACGGCAAGCTGGTCGCCTGGCTCGCTGCGCGCACGCGCGACGTGGCCGCCGCCGAGGACGCGCTGGCCGATGCCTTTGCCGCCGCCCTCGAGCGCTGGCCGCGAACCGGCGTGCCGGAAAAGCCGGAAGCCTGGCTGCTGGCGGTGGCGCGGCGGCGCCGTGTCGATGCGGTGCGGCGGCGGCTCACCAGCGAGGCCGGCCGCGAGCATCTCAAGCTGATTGCGCAGGAGGCGGAGGAACGCATGACCGAGGAAGACCTGCCCGACGATCGGCCG
>NZ_RZRK01000203.1:0-8719 GCF_003997835.1 Mesorhizobium sp. M7A.F.Ca.CA.004.12.1.1 | reverse complement strand
AAGCCGGCCTCGGGCATGGAGGATATGAAGGGCGACATGGGCGGTGCCGCCGCCGTCACCGGCCTGATGCATGCGCTGGCGGCCCGCAAGGCGAAAGCCAATGTCGTCGGTATCATCGGACTGGTCGAAAATGCCGTCGACGGTCATGCCCAGCGTCCCGGTGATATCGTCACTTCGATGTCGGGCCAGACCATCGAGGTGCTCAATACCGATGCCGAGGGCCGCCTCGTGCTGGCCGATGCGTTGTGGTACTGCAACGACCGCTTCCAGCCGAAATTCATGGTCAATCTGGCGACGCTGACCGGCGCCATTATGGTGGCGCTCGGCCAACATTATGCCGGCCTGTTTTCCAACAATGACGAGCTGGCCGAAAAGTTGTCGGCGGCGGGGCAGGCGACGCAGGAACGGCTGTGGCGCATGCCGCTCGGTGCCGAATACGACAAGCTCATCGATTCCAAGAACGCCGACATGAAGAACATCGGCGGCCGTTTTGGCGGCGCCACCATTGCGGCGCAGTTTCTGCAGCGCTTCGTCAAGGATACGCCATGGGCTCATCTCGACATTGCCGGCACGGCGATGGGGGCGCCGTCGAACGAGATCAACCAGTCCTGGGGTTCCGGTTTCGGCGTCAGGCTGCTCGACCGGCTGGTGCGCGATAATTATGAGCAGTGAACGGGTTCAATCACTATAGGCTGAAGCGATGGCCGACGTCCTGTTCTACCACCTGACCGAATCGACGCTGGAGGATGCGCTGCCAGGCCTCCTGGAACGCAGCGTCGACCGTGGCTGGCGCGCCGTGGTGCAGACAGGCACGGAGGAACGCCGCGATGCGCTCGACCAGCATCTGTGGACCTTCCGCGACGATTCGTTCCTGGCGCACGCAACCGATCGTGAGGCTCATCCCGGTGAACAGCCGATTCTGTTGACCACCGGCGACGGCAATCCCAACGACGCCAAGATTAGGTTCCTGGTCGACGGTGCGGTGCCGCCTGACCTTGGCGGCTACGAGCGCGCGGTGTTCCTGTTCGATGGCCACGATGCCGCCCAACTCGAGGCGGCGCGAGGGCACTGGAAGGTGATGAAGAGCGCTGGCCACGCCGTCACCTACTGGCAACAGACGCCAGATCGCCGCTGGGAGCGCAAGGCTTAAGGCAGGTCGCCTGAACGTCAGGCGACATGCTTGACCTGTGGCGTGTCACGACAATATCTACTGCTTGGCCTTGATCCGGTTCATTTTCGTTGTGACGTAGTCGCCGTATTTCAATTTCATCGACTCGTCCGACCGGTTTCGACGCGAGCTCTTGAAAACGTACCATTCGCCATCAGGCGATTTACGCTTGTAGATAACCTTGCCCACTTGGCGATGCTCGAAGCAGGTCATCGAGCCCTTCACCCCCCAGGAGCCATGCCATTGCGCGCGGTAGCAGAGCTTGCCGCCGCCGGGAATGAACCACATGCCGTCGCCATAGCCCGACTTGCCCTTGTCGTGAGTCCAGGCATCGAACTGCCTCTGCTTGACGGCAAAGAACCCGGCGCCCTTCTTGCCCCACAGCCACGAATGGTTCTGATAAATCTGGTAGACGCCTTCGTCAGGAACGACTGTGGCTTTTTGCGCCTGCTCGGCGATCCTTGTCGCCGTCTTGGCCGTCGCAGGAACCTGAAAGGCAAGAACAAGAACGGAGCAGGCGAATGCCGCTCCGAGATAATTTCCCACTACCCGTTTCACGAAACTTCTCCACAGACTGATTTACGCCACGCCTCAACCCTCATCCCGAACCGCTGGTTCGAGATGGATCATGATCAAACAAGGAGATTGGAAATCGATCCCGATCGCGTCGAGATCGATCAGCACGATGCGTCTACGGCAGGACGTGCTGGGTCACCCTCCAGTCGGGCAGACCATAGCCACCCAGCCACGGCCACACTTCCTTCTGGTTGAAGTAGACGACCGAAGTCAGCGCCGGGAACTCCGCGTAGGATTTGCGGGAATCTTCCTGCCATTTCGAGACATAGTCCTGCTTTCCGACATAGCCGAGTTCCGCAACGACGATCGGCTTGTTGAACACTGCAACGCGGTCATAGCCGGGCTTCAGCAGCTCAGCGAAGGTACGGTCATGACCGGCCTCGTCATTGTCCTTTTTCTGCAGACCGAACACCGACAGGCCGATGACGTCGACATAGTCGTCGCCGGGGTAGTATTTTTCCAGACCCTCTTCGCCCTTGGGCGACCACATATACTTGGCGGCGGGGGCAGCCTTGCGGCAGATATCCACCTCGCGCTTGTAAGCGGAGATCCAGTCCTTGGGAGCCCAGTTGGCCCAAGTGAAGCGGCCGTTCTTGTCTTCCATTTCCTGAGCCCAGCGAATGGTCACCGGGCTCTTCATCTGTCCCACCAGGCCGCAGATTGCCTGCATGTTGGCGTCATATTTGCCGCTCAAAATGCCGTCGCGCAATTCGGGCGGGGTGATGCGCCAGTCCTTCGACCAGGTCCACGGCTCAACCGTAATCAGCAGCGAACGTCCGCGTTGCAGCGCATAGGCGTCGGCAAGCGGCAGCGTCGACAGGTCGACGTCTTCCCAAGGCAGGAACAGCTCTTCGATGCTGGCACTCTTGTCGGCGCTGAAGTCGCCGTAGGGATCATAGGATCCGAACGCCGAGGCGGCGCTGCTCGTTTGGAAGGGGTCCGTCGCGGCTACCGAGCCAGCGCCTCCTGCCGTGGGGAACGCGGCGCTTCCGCCCAATGCCAGCGCGATTGCGAGTGCTTTTACTGTGGAGTATTTCATGTCGATCTCCCATGGCCCCAACCACTTTCGGAAGTTAAGGCTTCGCCCGTGCGCATCGATGCCTGATCGACACGACTACCCAAAAACCGATCGGCTCTATTTGGCAGAATCTGCGGGATTTCGGAGCGACCCCATTGGCGGATGTGCGAACCTGGCACAGAGCCACCCAAAATTACCTCTCAAGCCCCTATACAGGGGGGCGTTCGAGAGAAAGTTCGCCGCGATACTCACAAATTCGCGTCAAAATCCCGATATATCATCCCTGGCTAATTTAAGAGCCGGTCAGGGCCAAGAGTCAAGCACAATTAACGGTTGCTTAACCTTGACGACCGCAACATGGTTAACGGCTTTGGCCGGATCCCCTCCGACTGCCTCGACCCGTCGGTGAATTTCCAGCACCGAAGAGTTTGCCGGCTCGCCGCCAGACTGACTGCTCGGTAGCGGCTATTCCTCCCCCGATACGCATTAGGTTAACCAAATCTCAAGAATCATATTCAACAAACAATTAATTTAGTTGACGCTAAGAAAGCATTAGCTAATTCTATCCTGGGATTTTGGGAGCTTCCAGCCACCTTGTCGGCGGAAGCCCAAAGTGGCGGGCGAGTAAGTGTATGAGTGCTTCCGTGCATGATGGCGTCGTCGGCCATAAGAGCCGACGGGCGCATCGATCTGAGGCGGCTCTGGCAGTCACTGCGCAGAAGGGACCCTTTCTGGTGCCCGTGCTGTCGGCCTTTCAGCAATGGATCCTGAGACTGGCGCTGGCTTTCTGGTTCTGCACACTTGGGTTTTTCTGGATCTGGTGGCTGAAGCCGGAGCATGTCGAACATCTCGGGCCATACACGTTCGCAACACTCATCCTGGTATGGCTCACGCTCATGCCGTTGTACTTTCTATTGAACGTGCATGCGTCGAAAAAACCGTCCAAGCTTCACACGATCCCGAAGCGTTCGCGGGTCGCGATGGTGGTCACCAAGGCCCCCTCCGAACCGTTTGCCGTCGTTGCGCGCACGCTCGAAGCGATGCTGGCACAGGATTACCCGCACGATACCTGGCTGGCCGACGAGGATCCCTCCGAAGAGACAGTTCGCTGGTGCGACGCTCACGGCGTGATGATTTCGACGCGGCGCGGCAGGCAAGACTATCACCGCACGACATGGCCACGCCGGACGCGCTGCAAGGAAGGCAATTTGGCGTTCTTCTACGACCACTATGGCTACGAGCGTTACGATTTCGTCGCCCAGATGGATGCGGACCATGTACCGACGCCAACCTATCTGAGGGAGATCCTGTTTCCCTTCGCCGATCCCTCGGTTGGCTATGTCTCGGCGCCGAGCATCTGCGACAACAACGCCGCCGAGAGTTGGGCGGCGCGCGGCAGGCTGTTTCCGGAAGGGATGTTTCACGGACCGCTGCAGTCCGGCCATACGGGCGGTGGAGCTCCGCTCTGCATCGGCTCGCATTATGCCGTGCGGACCAAGGCGCTGAAGCAGGCGGGCGGTCTCGGTCCTGAACTGGCGGAAGATCACTCCACCTCCATGTTGATCAACGCGGCCGGATGGCACGGCGTGCATGCGCTCGACGCCATCGCCCATGGCGATGGCCCGCAGACCTTCGCCGACCTCATCACCCAGGAATTCCAGTGGTCGCGCAGTCTGATGACGATCCTGCTCGAATATTCGCCGAGCTATCTCCCAAAGCTGTCGCCGCGGCTGAGATTCCAATTCCTCTTTTGCCAGCTCTGGTATCCGCTGTTCGCCGTCTTTGCGTTGCTGATGTACGTCATGCCGGTCTATGCGCTGTCTACCGGGCGCAACTTCGCCAATGTCATGTATCTCGACTTTTTGTTCTACTATCTGCCGAACGCGGTCGCGCTGGTTGGCCTGGTGATGCTGCTGAAGGCGTTCGGCCTCTCGCGCCCGATGACGGCCAAGACGATCAGCTGGGAAGGCACGCTGTTCCTCTTCTTCGCGCGTTGGCCTTGGGTGCTGGCCGGCACGTTGTCGTCGATCCGCGACTATCTGACCAAATCATTCGTCGATTTCCGCGTCACGCCCAAGGGCAGCGGCCCCAAGCACCTTCTGCCGGCTCGCGCCCTCACTCCCTATGTGGCGCTGGCCATCGGCGCGGCACTGCCTGTCCTGCTCGTTGAGCACCCCTTCGATGCCACCGGCTTCTACTGGTTCGCCGCCTTCAACGCCTTCCTCTACGGGCTGCTGGTTGTTGTGATTGTCGTAAGGCACGTCATCGAAAACAGGATTCCGTTGCGCGCCAATGCGGCGAAAGTCGCCTTTCAGGGGTCGCTTGCCGTGCTGGCGCTGATCGTGCCCGCCGCGGGCTTCTACGATCGCGGCATGGAAGGCGTCTACGGACTGCAGCAGGGCGCCGGTGGCCTGCGCATCGTGCGCATCGCCTATGTGGTTTCCGGCGCCGGCCAGGGCAACATCGGTGGCCGCAATTTCTACTTCGATCCAGGTTGGGAAACGCGGCGCTGAATGCTGGAGGCGTCCGCGTAGCGGGCCGGCACTCTGGACGGCTGCAGGCACGAGCCCAAAGATCAAACTTTAATTATATCCGATCGATTGCCGAAAGGCCGCGTTCATCGTGTCGTTTGCATGATCTTTAATAAGTTTCCCCTAATATACAATCCATGATGTGAGCGGCGATAGGCTGCTCGCGTGGCGCGGAAGCCAAAAAAGCAAATAGATCTCCGCGCTGCAACGAATTATATTCGTGGTAGGGGACAATGATGAACAAAGGTATGGAAAGAAGGGCAAGGATCGGCGCGAAATATGCTTGTGCATTTGCCGCCGTTGCATTGATCTCGATACTCTCAGGTTGCCAGAGCAAGGACGCGACCAAGACCAGCTCGATCGGCACAAAGTCCGTGGTGCATACGCTCGGCAAGAAGGTGCACGACGTCAAGAAGAAGCGGCTGCATCTGTTCAACCGCAAGCCGCTCACACAGACGACCATGGTGACGCGTACGAGGGAGGAGGCCTATGCGGCCTTCGTGCGGCCGCAGCGGGTCGGAAGGCCGGCGCCGGTGAAGGTCTCCTACCGTCTGGGCAATGGCGGCCCGTTCCTTGGCCGTTCGCCTTGGATTTGTGGCCCGAGCGGTTTCGGCCAGCGCGCCAGCTGCCGTTCGCGCTACTAGACCATCAGACCTAAAAGTGGCGGCGCGATTTGAATGAAGGATCCGCCGCTCTTGTATTCGCCAGGGGGCGCGAGTCGAGGGCGAGAGGTTGGCGCAGACGTTGCGCCTTGCCTCTTGCCCTCAGGCCGCCATTCCTGGGATCAATGAACCCTGCCAGTCCGCCGTCGGCCTGAAACCAAAATCCCTCCCAGCAAGCTATCGATGAAGCCACTGCCCCGGTCAACGCTGGGGACGGAGAGCCTCGATGGCGTCCCGATCACCTCATGATGGCCGGCTCGGGCGGAGCCAGCCGTCATTGTCACTGCGCGCCGGCTGTGGCCGCGCGACATAGGCCGATGCTCCATTCGCTTCGTGATAGACCCGTGCCAGCATTTCAGCCAGTACGCCCGACGTCACCATCTGCACCCCGGCGATGAGCAGGAAGAAGCCGGTGAACAGCATCGGTCGCGTTCCAATGTCTTCGGCGAAAAGCAGCTTCAGGCAAAGCAGGTAGGCAAGGATCAGCGAACCCAGAGCGCCAAGCACGATGCCGATGCCGCCGAAGAAGTGCCCGGGCCGCGTGCGATAACGCATGAAGAAGTACATGAAGACCAGATCGAGCACGACCCTGAAGGTGCGCGAAATGCCGTATTTGGATTGGCCATGGATGCGGGCGTGATGCGTCACCACTTCCTGCGCGATGCGTCTGGGGGTCGTCACCGTGGCCAGCCATGCCGGGATGAAGCGGTGCATCTCGCCATAGAGCTTGACGCTGCGGATGACGTTGCCGCGATAGACCTTGAGGCTGCAGCCATAGTCCTTGAGGCGCACCCCGGTGACGCGCGCGATCAGCGCGTTGGCGATGCGCGAGGGCAGCCTGCGCATGAAAAAACCTTCCTGGCGATCCTTGCGCCAGCCCACCACCAGGTCGAGATCCTCGCTCAACAGGCGGTAGACCATACGCGGAATGTCGTAGGGATCATTTTGCAGGTCGCCGTCGATCGTGGCGATGACGTCGCCGCGCGCTGCGTCGATACCGGCCTGCATCGCGGCGGTTTGCTTGTAGTTGCGCACCAGCTCGACCGCATGCACATGCGGGCCGTAATGCGCCGCCAGGCGCCTGATCTCGCTCACCGTCGCGTCGGTGCTGCCGTCATCGACCAGCACGACCTCCCACGGCTGGCCGTAGCGTTCCATCGCCTGGTGAATCCGCACCAGCAGCGGTTCGACGTTCTCGGCCTCGTTGTACATGGGCACGACGATGGACAGTGTATGGTCCGGCATCACCGCGCCGTCAGGCAGTCCCGAAGCAGGGATGGGCAATACGCTCATAGGGATGGCTTCCTTGCAGGGCCGACGGCCGGGTTCCCCGGCAGTGTCGATTTCGAGGGAAACAGCCAGGCGATCGCACCCGTGGCGATTGCCGAGCAGAAGATGAACAGATGCAATGCCAGCGCTGCCTGAAGGCCGCTCTTCATGGCAATGCCGGAGGTGAGCAGCGCCGCCGCTGCACCCGCTTCGTAGGTGCCGAAGCCGGCGACGCCTTGCACCGGTAGTATGGCGGCGCCTTCGGCCCCGACGACGCCTGGAAAGGCGGTCGAAAAGGATGTCCCCAGTAGCATTGCCAGCAACCATCCCTGCACAGTGAGCTTCAGCGACCAATTGGCGATCGTCCACCACCAGCCATAACGCGATCGGCCGGTCGCCTCGGTGAAGACATCGCGCAGCCTGCCGAGTTTCGCCACGATCTTGCCGCGGCCTGCCCAGTCATGCGGCGCACGCGCCCAGCGCGGCAGGTACCAGGCGGCAGCGATTACCGCGGCCACGCCCGCGATTCTTATCGCCGGATGCAGGCCCGGCCACACAGCCAGGGCCAGCACGCCGACGACGAAGGCGTCCTGCAGCCTGAACCACAGCAGCGAGGCGCTGGCACGCATGATCGGTATGCCGAAGACCTGGCGCAGGAGCAGGGGAAATGCCGTCTCGCCGCCGCGGAAGGGCACGACGTTGATCATCGCATTGTGGATCAGAATGACGCGCAGGCAGGCGCCGAAACGGCCATGCACCTCCTCGCGGAACTCGTCGCAGACGCGCAGCGCGCGCAGCACGTAGGTGACGAACAGCGCAAGCGCCACGGCCGCGAAAGCGCCGGGCGTGATGCTCGCGAAAGCATCGCCCACCATCTTCCAGCGCGAGTCGCTGGCGACCCACGCTAGTAGGGCCAGGGTCACGATTATTGAGATTGCTCTTTTCAACCAATTCTCCGCCGGTTTCCACCGCCGAGTTCAAATGGCAGCACCGCGTGGTGCCCGAGTATCCCTACCGCCATCGGGGATCGGTTCGCCTGGCCCACCGGCTTGCCGAGTTTCGGCAGGAGAACGCGACCGCCGAACCGTCGGGACAATATCCTGTCCAAGGCCCACAGCCCCAGACTGTCGCGGTTCTATGGACGGCTGATCCTATAGACCAGCAAATCGTCCGAATCCACAAGCTTGGTTGCGGTCTTGCCGAGATAGTCGATGACCCCGTCATGATGCTCGAGGAACAGCCGGTCCTGCTTGTCCGCGGCGTTCTTGGCCGTGCCGAACAGGTCCGCGCCTTGCGCGCGCAATTCCTCGAGCTGCGCGATCGCGGTGGCATCGTCCGCTACGAATTTCGACCATTCGACATCGCCGCCGCCAGGCGGGAACACCCAGCCGCGCGCTCTGCTGTAGTAGACGGCGACGGGATCGCCGACCTCGGGCGCAATGGCGACGACGAGGTCGCCCGGCTGCGCTAACCGCGCCAGTTCGTCGCCAAGCAG
>NZ_RZRK01000202.1:0-8722 GCF_003997835.1 Mesorhizobium sp. M7A.F.Ca.CA.004.12.1.1 | reverse complement strand
ATCTACGCCTTCACATCGGACGGGCTGACGCCGCGCCAGTTGCGCGACTATGTCGAGGACGCCAGAACAAAAATCCTGACCGTGCCCAACGCCGGCAAGGTCGACCTCGTCGGCGCCCAGGACGAGGCGATCTATCTCGAATTCTCGACCCGCCAGATCGCCGCCCTCGGCCTCAACCAGCAAGCGATCGTGGCGAGCCTGCAGGCGCAGAACGCGATCACGCCGTCCGGCGTCATCCAGTCCGGGCCGGAGCGCATCAGCGTGCGGGTCGGCGGGCAGTTCACCTCCGAGGACAGCCTGCGCGCCATCAATCTGCGGGTCGATGACCGTTTCTTCCGCCTCAGCGACGTGGCGACGATCACGCGCGGCTATGTCGATCCGCCTACGGCGCTATTCCGCTTCAACGGCCAGGACGCCATCGGGCTCGCCATCGGCATGAAACCCAACGCCAACCTGCTCGAGTTCGGCGAGGCGCTGCACAAGGAGATGGACAAGGTGCTGGCCGACCTGCCGGTCGGTGTCGGCGTGCATCTGGTGGCCGACCAGCCGGTCATCGTCGAGGAGGCCGTCTCGGGCTTTACGCGCGCGCTGTTCGAGGCGGTCGCCATCGTGCTCGCCGTGTCGTTCATCAGCCTCGGCATGCGCGCCGGCTTCGTCGTGGCGCTGTCGATCCCGCTGGTGCTGGCCATCACCTTCACGGTCATGGCCTATCTCGGCATTTCGCTGCAGCGTATTTCCCTGGGGGCGCTGATCATCTCGCTCGGGCTTCTGGTCGACGACGCGATGATCGCGGTCGAGATGATGGTGGCGCGGCTGGAGGTCGGCGACAATCTGCGCAAGGCGGCGACCTATGTCTACACATCGACCGCCTTTCCGATGCTGACCGGTACGCTGGTGACGGTCGCCGGCTTCATCCCGATCGGCCTCAACAACAGCGCCGCCGGCGAATATACCTTCACCCTGTTCGTGGTCATCGCCGTTTCGCTGCTGGTGTCATGGGTCGTGGCGGTGCTGTTTGCGCCACTGCTCGGCGTCACCATCCTGCCGGCGACGATGAAAACCAAGCATCACGACCAGCCTGGCCGCTTCACCTCGCTTTTCCGGCGCGTGCTTGTCGGCTCGGTGCGCCATCACTGGCTGACCATCATCGTCACAGTGCTTTTGTTTGCCGGCTCGATCGCCGGCTTCGGGCTGGTGCAGCAGCAGTTCTTTCCGCCATCGGACCGGCCGGAGCTGATCGTCGACTGGAACCTGCCGCAGAATGCCTCGATCGCCGATACGCGCGACCAGATGGAGCGGTTCGAGCAGCGGGCGCTGGTCGGCAATCCCGACATCGACCATTTTTCGTCCTATATCGGCCAGGGCGCGGTGCGTTTCGTGCTCGCCTATGACGTGCAGCCGGCCAACCCCTATTTCGGCCAGACCGTCATCGTCACCAAAAGCATCGCGGCCCGCAACCGGGTCAAGCCGGCGCTTGAAAAACTGCTGCGCGAGGAGTTCGTCGGCACCGACGCCTTCGTCAAGCCGCTCGAACTCGGACCGCCGGTCGGCCGCCCGGTGCAATATCGCGTCGGCGGTCCCGACATCCAGACGGTGCGCGAACTGGCGCAGCAATTCGCCGGTGTCATCTCCGCCAATCCAAAGCTAGCAGCGCCGACCTTCGACTGGAACGAGCCGCAGCGTGTGCTGAGGGTCGACGTGCTGCAGGACAAGGCACGCCAGCTCGGTATCACCTCCTCCGACATCGCCAGCGCGCTGAACAGTACGGTCGGCGGCGCCACCATCACGCAGGTGCGCGACGCCACCTATCTGATCAATGTCGTGGCGCGCTCGCGTGGGTCCGAACGCGGCTCGATCGAAACCTTGCAGAACATGCAGCTGCCGACCAGTACCGGCGAGGCGATCCCGCTCGCGGCCGTCGCCAACTTCCGCTACGATCTGGAGCAGCCAACGGTGTGGCGACGCGACCGCATCCCGACCATCACCGTGCGCGCCGGACTGGTCGGCGACGTGCTGCCGGCCACCGTCGTCAACGAGTTGAAGCCGTCGGTCGATGCCTTCACCGCCAAGCTGCCGCCGGGTTATTCGATCGCCACCGCCGGCTCGGTCGAGGAGAGTGCCAAAAGCCAGGGACCAATCGCCGCCGTCGTGCCGTTGATGCTGTTCGTCATGGCGACGATCCTGATGGTGCAGTTGCAGAGTTTCCAGCGCCTGTTCCTGGTGGTGGCCGTGGCGCCGCTCGGCCTGATCGGCGTGGTGGCGGCCCTGGTGCCGAGCGGAGCACCGCTCGGCTTCGTCGCCATCCTCGGCGTGCTGGCGCTGATCGGCATCCTGATCCGCAACTCGGTCATCCTGATCGTGCAGATCGAGGATCTCGTCCGGGACGGCAAGGACCGCTGGGCCGCTGTCATCGAAGCGACGGAACACAGGATGCGCCCGATCGCGCTGACGGCGGCCGCCGCCAGCCTGGCGCTGATCCCGATCGCACGTGAAGTGTTCTGGGGCCCGATGGCCTATGCCATGATGGGCGGCATCATTGCCGGCACGGCGATTACGTTGCTGTTCCTGCCGGCGCTTTATGTGACGTGGTTCAGGATCAAGGAGCCTGAAGCCCAGGAAGAGCCACCTGTGGAGAGCGGCGAACCGGTGCAAGCTCAGACTTAAGGCTTTGCCGGGTCATTCGTTGTCGTTAGAGGGTACGGGACGTGACTTTGCACGCCGCCATGGCGATGATTTCGAGGCGCGCCAAGCATGCCAACCTTTAGGCAAATCGGCCAACTCCAGGATAGTTTGATCCCACCTCACCACCTCTTGCAGGCCGACGAGCATTATGTCGCCGTCATCCACAGGTCCGGGTTCGCTGTTGTGGAATTGCCAAGTGCCACCTTCGTCGTTGTAGCTGTCGTCGTCGTCATCTTCATGCACAACGTATGCGATCCAGTCGCCACGTTTAAATATGCTCTTGTCCGAATACACTGCGAGATTGGGCGGATCCGCAAACTTCCATTCCTCCATAGGAATTCCCCGAGATGGTTGTTCGACGCAAAACGAGAAAACGAATTCAGGCGGTTCTCACAAACCCATCGCTGGCCCGCAACAGATTGCGCGTATAATCCTTGGTTACGCGGCGTTCGACAAGGTCTGCCGCCGCCAGATTCTCCACCGCCTCGCCGCTTTGCATCACCATCAGCCGCTCGCACATATGGGTGATGATGGCGAGGTCGTGGCTGACCATCAGGAAGGTCAGCTTGCGCCGCCTGCGTACCTCTTCCAACAGGTTGAGCACTTCCGCCTGCACCGAGGCATCGAGCGCCGAGGTCGGCTCGTCGAGCAGCAAGATCGACGGTTCGAGAATCAGCGCACGGGCGATCGCCACGCGCTGGCGCTGGCCGCCGGAGAGCTGGTGCGAATAGCGGAACCGAAAACCGTTGCCGAGGCCGACCTCGTCGAGCGCCCGCTGGATGCGCTTTTCGCCGTCGGCAAAGCCATGGATGGCAAGCGGTTCCTGCAGCAGCCGGTCGACGGTCTGGCGCGGGTGCAGCGAGCCGTACGGATCCTGGAAGACCATCTGGACTTCGCGGTAGAAGGCCTTGTCGCGGCGTGTCCCAAGCGTCTTGCCGTTGACGACGATGCTGCCCGATGCGACCGGCGCAAGGCCGGCGATGGCCCGCAGCAGCGTCGATTTGCCGGAGCCGGATTCACCGACCAGGCCGAAGGATTCGCCCGGCTGCACGTCGAGGCTGACACCCTTCAGCGCGCGAAAACGGTCGAAGATCACTTCCAGCCTGTCGACGGCAATCGCGGAAGTCATGCCGCCCACTCCGGCTTGCGGTCGAGCACCGGCAGCGGGTGGCGGTCGGCGCCGATCTTGGGCATGCAATTGAGCAAGCCGCGCGTGTAGGGATGCTGGGCATGGCCGAGTTCGGACGCCTTGAGCTGCTCGACCACCTTGCCGGCATACATGACGATGACGCGGTCGCAGAAGGATGAGACCAGGCGCAGATCGTGCGAGATGAAGATCAGCCCCATGCCGCGTTCGCTGACCAGCTTGTCGAGGATGCCTAGCACATCGAGCTGCACGGTTACGTCGAGCGCCGAAGTCGGTTCGTCGGCGATCATCATTTCCGGTCCTGCGATCAGCATCATGGCGATCATGGCGCGCTGGCCCATGCCGCCCGAAACTTCATGCGGATGCAGGTTGAAGACGCGAGAGGGATCACGGATCTGCACCGCCTCCAGCATGGCCAATGCGCGGTCGCGCGCCTCGGCCTTGCCGACCTTTTCATGGGTGCGCAGCGTCTCGACGATCTGGCGGCCGATGCTCATGACAGGGTCGAGCGAATATTTCGGGTCCTGCAGGATCATGGCGATGCGCTTGCCGCGCAGCTTCCGGCGTTCGCGTGGCGAGACGCTGAGCAGGTCGATGCCGTCGAAGGCGAGCTTGTTGGCCGATATCCGCGCCTGCGGCGGCGTCAGCCCCATAATGGCGCGGCCGGTCTGCGATTTGCCGGAGCCGGATTCGCCGACGATGCCGAGCCGTTCGCGACCGAGCGAAAAGGAGACGCCGCGCACCGCCTCGATCAGCCCGGTGCGGGTCGGGAAAGTGACGCGCAGGTCGTCGACGTCGAGAAGCGTCTTCGTTTCCCTGCTCATTGGTCACCACTGCGAGGGTCGAGCGCGTCGCGCAGGCCGTCGCCGAGCAGATTGAAGCCGAGGCTGACAATGAGGATGGCGAAGCCCGGCGCACCAGCCACCCACCATTGGTCGAGCACGAAGCGGCGACCGGACGCGATCATCGTGCCCCATTCGGGCAGCGGCGGCTGCGCGCCGAGGCCGAGGAAACCGAGCCCGGCGGCGGTCAGGATGATGCCGGCCATGTCGAGCGTCACCCTGACGATCAGGGACGAAATGCAAAGCGGCATGATATGGCGCAGCACGATGCGGAAGGGCGAGGCGCCCATCAGCTGCACCGCCTTGATGTAATCGGAATTGCGCACCGTCAGCGTCTCGGCGCGCGCGATACGGGCGTAGGGCGGCCATGAGGTGATGGCGATGGCCAGCACCGCATTCTCAATGCCGGGGCCCAGTGCTGCGACAAAGGCCAGCGCCAGGATCAGCTTGGGAAAGGCGAGGAAGATGTCGGTGATGCGCATCAGGATGGCATCGGTCCAGCCGCCGGCATAGCCGGCCACCGTGCCGACCAAGAGGCCGATCGGTGCCGCGATGATGGCCACCAGGATGACCACATAGAGCGTCCAGCGCGAGCCGTAGAGGATGCGCGACAGGATATCGCGGCCGAGATCGTCGGTGCCGAACCAATGCTCGGCGCTCGGCGCCAGCAGGCGCGCGTTCTTCAGGTCGCCGAACGTCGGAGAATAGGGCGCCAGCACGCCGGCAAGGGCGGCGACGGCCAGCAAGGCAATGATGATGAGCAGGCCGAGAAAGGCCAGCCGGTTGGCGGAAAAGCGCCGCCACGCCACATAGGCGCGGCCGAGCCTTGCCTGCATGCGCGAGGCCGGCCGCTCGCTGAGCAGCCAGTCGCGACGACTCTGGATGGTGTCGGCGCTCATTGAACCTTCGTCCTCGGATCGAGCACCCGATACAGCAGGTCGGAGAGCAGATTGATGGCGATGAACACCGAGCCAATGACGATGGTGCCGCCGAGCACCGCATTCATGTCGGCGTTCTGCAGCGAATTGGTGATGTAAAGGCCGATGCCCGGCCACGAGAACACGGTTTCGGTGAGCACCGAGCCTTCGAGCAGCCCGGCATAGGAGAGCGCGATCACCGTCACCATCGGCACCGCCGCATTGCGCAGCGCGTGGCCCCAGATGATGCGGGTTTCCGACAGGCCCTTGGCGCGCGCCGCGACGATGTATTCCTGGGACAGTTCGTTGAGCATGAACGAGCGCGTCATGCGGCTGATATAGGCGAGCGAGAAGTAGCCGAGCAGCGATGCCGGCAGGATGATGTGGCGGAAGGCGTCGTAAAACACGTCCCACTGCCCCTGCATCGCGGAGTCGAGGAGATAGAAGCCGGTGATCGGCGTAAAAGTGTACTCGTAGACGACGTCGAGCCGCGCCGGGAAGGCAACCCATTGCAGCTTGGCATAGAACAGCACCAGCGCCAGCAGGCCGAGCCAGAAGATCGGCACGGAATAGCCGATCAGGCCGATGATGCGCACGATCTGGTCGATGAGACTGCCGCGCTTGACCGCCGCCAGCACGCCGAGCGGCACGCCGAACAGCGCCCCGATCAGCGTTCCCAGCGTCGCCAGTTCGGTGGTGGCCGGCAGCGCCCGGCGAATGTCGGTCATGACCGGATTGGTGGTCAGCACGGAGACGCCGAAATTACCGTTCAGGGCATTTTTCACATAGATGTAGAACTGCTCGATCAACGGCAGATCGAGGCCCATCTCGCGGCGCGTGCGCTCGACGACATTGGCCGGCGCCCGGTCGCCGAGCACCGCCAGCACCGGGTCGATCGGAATGACGCGGCCGATGAAGAAGGTGACCGCGAGCAGACCAAGATAGGTCGTGATCGCAATGACCAGGAAACGGCCAAAGGATGATGCAATAGCGACAGCGCGGGCGCTGCCGCGCCCCGCCGCCATTTCTTTTTCAACCGCGCTCATGCGGCGTGTCCGCGAGCATTATTCCTTGGACACCGGTCCGACGAAATTGCTGTCGAAGCTCGGGCCGAGCGCAAAGCCCTTGAGGTTCTTGCGCAGGCCGGCCACTTCCAGCTGCTGGTGGATGACGACGAAGGGGCTGGTGTCCAGGATCTTCTTCTGCAGATCCTTGTACATGTCAGCGCGTTTACCGGCGTCCTTCTCGAGCAGTGCTGCTTCCGTCTCCTTGGTCAGGTCCGGAATGTCCCAGGCGTTGCGCCAGGCCAGCGTCTTGGACTTGCCCGCATCCGAATTGTCCGGGTTCGAGGCAAAGGTCTGGGCGTTGGAATTCGGGTCGAAATAATCCTGGCCCCACTGGCCGATATAGATGTCGTGGTTGCGGGCGCGATATTTGGTCAGCGTCTGCTTGCCGTCGCCCGGGATGATCTCGAGCTTGATGCCGGCCTGGCCAAGCGTCTGCTGGATCGATTCCGCCATGCCGGTCGTCGGCTGGCCGGTGCGTACGTCCATGGTTACGCTGAAGCCGTCGGGCAGGCCGGCCTTGGCCAGCAATTCCTTGGCCTTGGCGACATCGAGCTTGAACGGATTCTCATCCAATTCGCCGAGCACACCCTTGGGCAGGAAGGTCTGGTGGATTTCGCCTATGCCCTTGAGGATGGTGGAACTCAAGGCATCATAGTCGACCAGATATTTGAAGGCCTGGCGGACCTCCGGCTTGGCAAGGTTCGGGTTCTTCTGGTTGAGGCTGATGTAGTAGACGGTGCCCTTCGGCGCGCTGGTGGTCGTGAGATCGGCGTTCTTGGCGATGGCGTCGAGATCGTTCGGCTCGAGATTGCGGGCAACGTCGATGTCGCCGGCTTCGAGCGCCAGGCGCTGGCCCGAGCTTTCCTTCATGTTGCGATAGATGACGCGGGCAAGCTTGGCCTTTTCGCCATGGTAATTGTCGTTGCGCTCGAGAACGACTGCCTCATTGGCGCGCCATTCGCGCAGCTTGAAGACGCCGGAGCCGGCATAGCCGGTCTTCAGCCAGGCATTGCCGAAATCATTGTCCCATTTGTAGTCGGCGCTCGGCGTGACCGCCGCGACATGTTCCTTGACCAGCTTGGCGTCGACCACCGAAGCGACCGTTGCCGACAGGCAGTTCAGGACGAAGCTCGGGGCATAAGCCTTGTCGACGGTGAACTGGAAAGTGGTCTCGTCGACCGCCTTGGCCTTCTCGGCGACGTTGTCGCCGCTGATGCCGAATTGGCCGATGATGAAGGCCGGGCTCTTGTCGAGCTTGACGGCGCGTTCGAACGACCAGGCGACGTCGGCCGCGGTGATCGGATTGCCGGAGGCGAATTTGAGGCCGGGCTTGAGCTTGAAGGTGTAGGTCAGCCCATCGTCGGAGACGGTCCAGCTTTCGGCGAGGTCGCCCTTGACCTTGGAGGTGTCGCTGAGGTCGAGACGGACCAGCAGATCATAGGTATTGCCGGTGACCTCGGCGGTCGACAACTCGAACGCCTCGCCCGGATCCATGGAGATGATGTCGTCGATCGCGAAACCTTCGACCAGCGTGTCGGCGGGCGTGACCGCACCGGCGGGCGCGCCGGCCAGAAGCAGTGCGGACATGGCTGCACCCGCAAGCAGGAAGCGAGAGCGTAGAGCAAACTTTTCCATCATCATCGTGATTGTTCCCTGTTTTGTTGTTTGTTGACCTGAGTTCCCGGCTCAGGGTTGTGGAATTTTTTTCGGGCCTGGAGAGGGGCCCACGGATCTCCTACCGTTGCGGTTTTTGTCCAGTTGGTCAACACCATATCCGGCAGCCTGGTGGCGGGCAACGAGCATTTGTGCGACGGCTCAATGGGCCAGAAAGGCCGGCGGGATGCCGACGCACAAGCCAGCCAATAGAGGCTGCCGATCGGGGAAAATCTGGCGAATGTCGCGGCTACTTCAGCGCCGCGACCAGGTCGGCGTCAGGGAAGCAGGTGGCGGCGCGGCCGTTCTTGGCTTGCCACGTGCCGATCGAACGGCGGGTCTTGAAGCCGGGCAGGCCATCGGCGCTGCCGACATCATAGCCCTTGGCTTCCAGCGACCGCTGCAGGGCCGCGA
>NZ_RZRK01000201.1:0-8725 GCF_003997835.1 Mesorhizobium sp. M7A.F.Ca.CA.004.12.1.1 | reverse complement strand
GGTTTTCGCTGACCGGCATGATCTCGTCACAGTCGAAGAACCAGGAGGTCGCCTACCTCCTGCTGCAATGGCTGGGCTCGGCCCGCATCTATGCCTGGATGAGTGCCAACCCCGGCGGTTATCTGGACCCGTTCCGGCTTTCGGACTTCTCCGATCCGCTGGTGCGCCAGACCTATCATGCCTACCACATGGACGTCGTGCGCGAGACGGTCGCCCGCACCGTGCCGACCATCAACTATCCCGGCGCGACAGCCTTCCACAATGCGCTCGACGAGAACCTGATGGCGGCGCTGACCAAGGCCAAGACATCGGAGCAGGCGATGGCCGACACCGAGGCAGAGTGGAAGAAGATCGCCCGGCGCACCGGCGAGGACAAACTGCTCGAAGCCATCAAGACCAACAAGGAGGCCTGGCCGACAGTTCTCGATCCAATCGTCTGATCCTTCTCCCTGGATCATATCGAAGGAGGGGAGGAGCCTACTTCTCCCCTCCGCCCACAACGCCACCAGCAAAGCCGCCAGATGAAGCGTTCCGTTCCTTTCCTGATATTCCGCTATGCCGCGATCTTCGCGGCCATGGCGGTGACGCTGGTGCCGATCCTGTGGATGGTATCGATGGCGTTCAAGCCGATCGCCGAATGGTCGGCGACCGGCGCCGAACTGACCTGGTGGCCGAAGAACCCGACGCTCAGCAATTTCCGTTTCGTGTTCGGCGAGTCGACCAACAATTTGATCGTCGCGCTCGACCGTAACGCGCTGAAGCCGATCCTCGCATCGCTGCTGTCGGCGGTTTTCGGCACGGTGATCGCCATGTCGGCGGGCACTGCCGCGGCTTATGGGCTGTCGCGTTTCGGCTCCGGCCAGAACCTGCCGCTGGCGCTGATCCAGCTCAGGATCTTTCCGCCGATGGCGGTCATGATCCCGGTGATGATCATGTGGGCTTTCCTCAACTTCACCGACAGCTGGTGGGGCCTGGCGCTGATCTACGGCATCGTCACCTTGCCGTTCGCCTTCTGGCTGATGAAGACCTTCTTCGACGACATGCCGCGCGAGATCGAGGAGGCAGCGCTTGTCGAAGGCTGTTCGCGGCTGCGCGTCTTCACCCGCATCACGCTGCCGATGATGCGCGCGCCGCTCGCCAGTGCCGCGCTCTTCGTCTTCATCCTCAACTGGTCAGACTATCTGATCGCGCTGCTTCTGACGACGCGCGAATGGGTGACCATCCCGGTCTACATGGCCTCGCTATCCTCCTCGATGACCGGGCAGCTCTATGGCGCCAAGGCGGCGCTTGGCCTGATCGCGGCCGTGCCGCCGGTCATCATGGGCATCGCCATCCAACGCCATCTGGTGCGCGGGTTGACGTTCGGGGCGCTCAAGCAATGAGCGCGGTGACTGCCATGACGTCCAAGGATGAGATGACAGCCGTCGGAGCAAAGCCGGTTTCGCGCGATGAGGGCGCAAGGCTGGGTTTTCGCCTGACATTGCCTGCGCAGATCCTGGTGCTGTTCATCTCGGCCTTCCCGCTGTTGATGCAGCTCTACATCAGCGTCACTGACTGGTCGCCGCTGTCGGGCACCGGCTGGTGGAACGCCTGGTCGATGTGGAACAGCTTTGCCAACTACACCGATCTCGCCGCCGACGCGCGCTTCTGGAGCGCGCTGAAGCGTACGGCCATCGTCATGATCGTCTGCGTGCCGGCGGAATTCCTGCTTGGGCTGGCGCTGGCGACGCTGTTTGCCGACGATTTCCCGGGCAAGCGCGCCTTCTATTCGATCCTGCTGATGCCGATGATGGTGGTGCCGGCGGTGGCCGGCTACATGTTCTTCATGCTGTTCCAGTCGAGAGGGCCGGTGAACGACATCTTGTCGGCGCTCACCGGATCTCCCGTCACCATCGCCTGGCTGTCGGATCCGACTCTGGCGCTGATCGCGGTGATGGTCGCCGACATCTGGCAGTGGACGCCGCTGATGTTCCTCATCCTGCTTGCCGGTCTGGTCGGCGTGCCGGAGGATCAGATCAAGGCGGCGACGCTGCTCGGCGCCAATCCCTGGCAGCGCTTCGTCACCATCGTGCTGCCGAAGATGAAGACGATCATCATCATCGCGCTGGCGATCCGGGTGATCGAGAACTTCAAGATCTTCGACACGCTCTACATCATGACCGGCGGCGGTCCAGGCGTCGCCACCGAAACCATCTCGGTCTACATCTACAAGCTCACCACTCAGGATTTGATCTGGGGCTATGTGGCGGCGATCGCGCTGGCCATTCTGGTCGTGCTGTCGATCGTCGCGGTGTTTGCCATGAAGCGCATGGCGCGGGCACGCGAGGTAACGGCATGAGCGCGATCCACTTGCAGAACCTGGTCAAGAAATTCGGCGACTTTACCGCGCTCAAGACCATGGACCTGGCAATATCAGACGGCGAGTTCATGGCGCTGCTCGGCCCGTCGGGCTGCGGCAAGTCGACGACGATGAACATGATCGCCGGCATGGAAGAGCCGACCGGCGGCAAGATCCTGTTTGGCGAGCGCGACATGGCCGGCGTGCCGATGGGCCGGCGCGGCGTCGGCTTCGTCTTCCAGAACTACGCCATCTTCACGCATATGACGGTGCGCCAGAACCTTGCCTATGGACCAAAAATGCGAGGGGCTGCCAAAGCCGAGATCGACCGCCGTGTCGGCGCTATCGCTGAGATGCTGCAGCTGACGCCGCTGCTCGACCGCAAGGCCGACAGGCTGTCGGTCAACATCTTGCAGCGGGTGGCGATCGGCCGCTCGGCGATCATGGAGCCGGCGATCTTCCTGCTCGACGAGCCGCTGTCCAATGTCGACGCCGCTTTCCGGGCCGTCATGCGCACCGAACTGAAGCAGCTGCAGCGGCAGTTCCGCCAGACCATGGTCTATGTCACCCACGATCAGCTTGAGGCGATGACCATGGCCGACCGCATCGCGGTCATGGATCATGGCGTGCTGCAGCAGGTCGGCACGCCGCTCGAGGTCTACAACGATCCGGCCAATGTCTTCGTCGCCCGCTTTATCGGTGCGCCGGGCATGAACCTGCTCAAAGGCAGGCCAGCGGAGAGCGACCGCGGACTGGTCGTCGATCTCGGACCGCTGGGCGTCACGCCGCCGCTGCCGGGCGAACTCGCAGCGGCCATGCGTGGTGCGCGCGGCGAGGTGCTTTACGGATTCCGGCCTGAACAGGCGACGTTGGTGCAGAATGGGCAGGGCCTCGCAATGCCGGTGACCTTTGTCGAACGGATCGGTGCGCGCACCATCGTTCATCTCGGCCAGGGCGAGGCGGCTGTGAAAACGGTGTTCGACAATGATGTCGGACTGACTATCGGCGACACCGCTGTCATCGCCCCCACTACGTCGTCGGTGCGCGTCTTCGACGCTGCCACCGGCCGCGCCATGAGGGTGGGAGGCTGAGATGTTGGTCCGGCAAATTTTCGCAAGTTGGCGCCGCCCCTCACCCTTACCCTCTCCCCGTGTAGAGACGGGGAGAGGGGGGCGTCATCGTTGGAGCTTCTCCCTTCTCCCCGTCCCTATACGGGGAGAAGGTGCCGGCAGGCGGATGAGGGGCGGCGCCGGCGTTCGCTACCTGTCACTGATCCGTGGAGCGACCTGAGCCATGGCCGATATCGTCTTTCGCAACGTGACCAAACGCTACGGCAACACACTTGCCGTCGACGACGCCTCGTTCACCGTCAACGACAATGAGTTCTTCTGCTTCTTCGGACCGCCGCTGTCGGGCAAGTCGACGATCCTGCGCCTGGTGCTCGGGCTGGAGACACCTGACACCGGCGAAATCCTGATCGGAGGCAGGCCGGTCAACGCGATGTCGCCGGCCGAGCGCAACGTGGCGATGGTGTTCCAGAACCTGGCGCTGTTTCCGCATATGAGCGCGCTCGAAAATGTCCGCTTTCCCCTTGTCGAACGCCGGGTCGCCGAGACCGAGATCAAGCGGCGGGTCACCGACGTCGCGGCGAAGCTGCATATCGGCCATATCCTGCACAAGCCGCCGGGACAGCTTTCGGGCGGGGAGCGGCAGCGCGTGGCGATCGCGCGGGCTCTGGTGCGCGATCCCAATGCCTATCTGATGGACGATCCGATCTCGGCGCTCGACGCCAGGCTGCGCGAGGAAACGCGCGTCGAGCTGAAGCGCATCCAGCGCGAACTCGGCAAGACGCTGATCTACGTCACGCATGACCAGGAAGAGGCGATGTCGGTCGCCGATCGCATCGCCATCCTGGAGGACGGCAAGATCAGGCAGATCGGTACGCCGGCAGAGATCTACGACCGCCCGGCCAGCACCTATGTGGCAAGGCTGCTTGGTTCGCCGATGATGAACATCCTCAGATCGGCGCGCGGCGAGGGCGGTGTCGAAGCGGCTGAAGGCACGATTCGCATCGACGACAAGACAGCGCCCGCCGACGCCGTGGAGATCGGGCTGAGGCCGGAAGACATCAAGGTTAGACCGTGGGCGGACGGGGGCCCGGGCCGCCCGGCGCGAGTGTTCGAGGTCGAGCCGCTTGGCGGCTACACCGTGGTGACGCTCGCTGCCGGGCAGGCGCGGCTGAAGGCATTGCTGCGCGGTCAGCCCGACATCCGGCCGGATGCCATGGTGGCGATATCCTGCGAGCCGGCCAGAGTGCATTATTTCGAACAGAGCGGCGGAGCGTTGGCACGATGACAGCCGCAAGGAATGAGTTTCGGGAGGAAGAGATGGCAAACAAGGGCTTCGAGCCGGACGTGAAGGTCCGCACGAAGGAATACAAGATCGGCTGCGTCGGCGCAGGCATGATCATGGCCGAGTGCCATCTGGCCGCCTACAAGGAAGCTGGGTTCCCGGTGGTGGCAATCGCCTCGCGCACCAGGACCAGCGCCGAGAAGGTGGCGACGCGCTGGGGCATTCCGACCGTCCACGACACACCGGAAAAACTGATCGAGGACGAAAATGTCGAGATCATCGACCTTGCTTTCCCGCCCGACCTGCAGCCGGCGCTGATCCGTCACGCGCTGAAGCAGAAGCACATCAAGGCGATCCTGGCGCAGAAGCCGTTGGCCTTGTCGGTCGAGGAAGCGGTCAAGCTGCGTGACGAGGCGGCCAAGGCCGGCAAGATCCTCTCGGTCAACCAGAACATGCGCTACGACCAGTCGATGCGCGTCTTGAAGCAGATCATCGACAGCGGCGCGCTGGGCGACATCGTCTTCGCGCAGATCGACATGCACGCCATCCCGCACTGGCAGAGCTTCCTCGAGGATTATGACCGGCTGACGCTCGCCAATATGAGCGTGCATCATCTCGACGTGCTGCGCTTTCTGTTCGGCGATCCCGACGAGATCACCACGCTGACACGCAAGGATCCGCGCACGACATTCGACCATTCCGACGGCATCACCGTGTCGACGCTGCGCTTCCCGTCCGGTGTGCTTGCCGTGTCGCTGGAGGATGTCTGGTCCGGTCCGCGTCAGGATGGCTACAAGGACGACCAGCACATCAACTGGCGCGTCGACGGCAGCAAGGGGGTCGCGAAGGGCACCATTGGCTGGCCGACGGGCGCTGCCTCGACGCTGACCTATGCCTCGACCGAGACGACCGGAGGCGAGTGGGTCAGTCCGAGCTGGGACACGATGTGGTTCCCGCATGCCTTTATCGGGGTGATGGAGCAGCTCCAGCACGCGGTGAAGACCGGCACACCGCCGGCGCTGTCGGTCGCCGACAACGTCAAGACCATGGCGCTGGTCGAGGCGGGTTATCGCTCGATCGACGAGGGCCGCACGGTCAAGCTTTCCGAAATCGCTACCTGATCACCGCAACTGAAACACCAGACAACTGAATCGCTTACAGGGAGGAATTCACACTATGATGCAGGCAGGTATTTTCACGGGCTATTTCCCGTACGGCCTCGAAGAGTCGGCGAAGAAGATCCGTGGCCACGGTTTCAACACCGTGCAGCTCGACCTTCATTTCAAGGATATCGACCTGTCGGCCGGCCAGATCACCAAGGATAAGGCCAAGAAGGTTCGCGACACGTTCCGTGCCCACGACCTGCCGATCTGCTGCATCTCGGGCTACACCAATGTCATTCATCCCGACCTCGCGCACCGCAAGGCGAATGTCGATCGGCTGAAGGAAATCATCCGCAACGCCCGCCAGCTCGGCAGTCCTTACGTGATCTCGGAGACCGGTACCTACAACACCGAGAGCGAGTGGATGAGCGATCCCAAGAACAAGTCCGAAGAGGGTTTTGAGATGTGCCGCAAGGCGATCTCCGAACTGGCGCAGGAAGCCTATGACCACGGCTCAATGTTCCTGCTCGAAACCTACGTCAACAATGTCGTCGGCTCGGTCGAGGAAACGGTGAGGATGTTCGCGCAGGTCGACCATCCGGGCCTCGGCCTGCTGATGGATCCGACCAACTACTTCGAAAGCCACAACATCGACCAGATGGACAAGGTGCTGAACCAGGTGTTCGACACGTTGGCCGACAAGGTCAAGATCGCGCATGCCAAGGATGTCGCACGAGCCGGCGACGACAAGAGCGAGAAGCATGCGGACATCGGCGATGACGACGCGCTGGCCTCGCACACCTTCCGCGGCGTTGGCGAGATGGTCCTCAACGCGCCGGGCACCGGCTCGCTGAACTACGACCTCTATCTGCAGCGCCTGTCGCAGAAGAACCCGAACATCCCGGTGATCATCGAACACCTTTCGGAAGACGACGTGCCGAGGGCCAAGAAATTTCTCGACGACAAGTTCCGCGCCAACGGTCTCTGACCAGCTGTGCGTCGCCCTTTGCCGGCGGTGCATCCGGCTTGGAAGCAACAACAAGGGAGGAATTGCAGTGTTGAAATTCGGATTGAAACTGGCAGCGGCCGCGACTGTGTTCGCGGGCATCGCATTTGCCTCGCCGGCAATGGCGCAGGATGGCCAGAAGACGTTCTATCTGCTGTCGCATGGCGGTCCGTCGGATGCGTTCTGGCTGGACTGGAATGCCGGCGCGACCAAAGCCTGCGACCAGCTCAAGGTGACCTGCAAGATCTCCTTCAGCGGCGGCGACATGGCGGCGCAGAAGGAGGCCTTCAATTCCGCGCTTGCGGCCAAGCCCGACGGCATCGCCACCACCTCGGCCCAGCCGGGCCTGTGGACCGAGGAAGTGAAGGCTGCCAAGGCGGCCGGGATCCCGATCGTGTTCTTCAACACAGACGATCCGGCGACCGGACGGCAGGCCTATGTCGGCGCCGATCTCAAGGAGGCGGGGGTCATCTGGGCCAAGTATCTTGTCGACCACAAGATGGTGAAGCAGGGCGACAAGGTGTTCCTGCCGGTGGAAGTGCCTGGCGCCAGCTATCAGCAGCTGGAGACCGAAGGCATCGCCAGCGTCTTCGATCCGTTGGGGATCAAATATGATGTGGTCGATTGCGGCACCGACCCGGCCGGCATCATTGCCAAGATGACCGACTATATGGTGGCCAACAATCCGCCGGCGATCATCGCGCTCGGCGATTCCGTCGCGGCCAGCGTCAAGCGGGTGTTCGACGGCGCCGGTGTGCCGGCCGGCAAGATCCCGGTCGTCGGCTGGGGCAATTCGAAGGAAACCGCGGAAGCCGTGAAGTCCGGCTTCGTCAACGCGGCCGCCTGGCAGTTTCCGTCTGCGCAAGGCTTCATGCCGGTGGCGCTGCTCGGGCTCGCCGCGTCGGGCGAACCGATCGGCTACGACATCCATACTTTCAGCCTCTACGACGCCTCGAGCGTCGAACCGATCCTGAAACTCTACGACACGAAGTGAAAACCGGTGCCCGCGGCGCAGGCCGCGGGCACCATTTCAAAGCATGGTTCAAGCAGTCATGATGATCGCCGCAGAAGACGAAATGCCTGTCGGGAAACGTAGATCGAGCCTTATGCGCTCGCCGCAATTCTCCTCGCTCGTCATCCTCATTGTCCTGCTCGCGGTGTTCGCCATCGCCGATGCCAATTTCCTGTCGCCGCTCAACATCTCCAACATGATGGCGTTCCTCCCCGAGCTCGGCATTATCGCGCTCGGCATGACGCTGCTTCTGACGGCGGGCGAATTCGACCTGTCGGTTGGTGCCGTGTTCGGGCTGGCGCCGGTCGTCGTCATGCTTCTGGTGCAGAACGGAGGCGTCGATATCGGCATCGCGCTTCTGGCCGGGCTTCTGCTGTGCATCGCCATCGGCGCCATCAACGGGCTGATCGTCACCAAGATCGGCATTTCGTCCTTCCTGGTCACGCTGTCCATGCTGCTCGTGGTGCGCGGGGCGGCGCTCTACATCACGCAGGGCTTTCCGCTGAAATCCTGGGACCAGCCAGGCTTTTTCGTCACGCTGCTGGCCGGCAGCTTCAATGTCGGGTCGTTCCGGTTCTACACCTCGCTGTGGTGGTTCATCGGTCTCTCGCTGCTGGCGATCTACGTGCTGCGCTATGCCAAGCTCGGCAACTGGATCAGCGCCATCGGCTCCAACCGGAACGCGGCGGTGGCGCGCGGCGTGCCGGCGGACGCCGTCAAGGTGTGGCTGTTCATCCTGACTTCGGTCCTTGCGGGACTGGCCGGCATGATCAGCGCCTTCCGCATCTCGGCCGCCTCACCGGTGGCCGGCACCGGCTATGAGCTCGAAGTGATCGCCATGGTGGTGGTCGGCGGCACGGCGCTGACCGGCGGACGCGGCACGATCCTCGGCACCATCGTCGGCGCGCTGATGC
>NZ_RZRK01000200.1:0-8730 GCF_003997835.1 Mesorhizobium sp. M7A.F.Ca.CA.004.12.1.1 | reverse complement strand
CGTCCGGACTGCTCTGATCCGACGCGGCTGGCATCCAGTCCATCGGATGCAGCACGAAGCCGCGGCTGGCGACGAGCGTGACCACACGCGACTTGCTTCTTGTGTCGGCGGCATGCTTGAGCGCGGCTCGCAATAGCGGCCGCAGCCGTTCCGGCAGCATCGGCAAGGCGAGTTCGGGCAATTGCGGGCGGCGTTTCAGCATCTTTGGCGCGGCTGGCCGCAAGGCGGTGTCGAGAGCTTGTGCGGCGATCGCCAGCAGCCGGCGTTCGCGCTCGTCGGGGCTGGCACCGCCGGCGATCTCCTTCCACGCGCCCGGAGCCAGGTCGAAGGTGGTCCCGCCGGTGATCCAGCAGTCGCGCATGGCCGCCAGGCCGGTCTGCTCGATCTCGTTCACGACAGGTCAAGCCTCCCGAAACCGCTTTGCGCCGCCAGCAGGTCAAGCCGGCTGCCATTCCAAAGTGCTGCCGTTGCCATAAGGTCCAGCCCAAGCAGCGTTGGATTGACGGTGTCGGCAATCGGCAAGGCGATACCATGCGGATCGCCGGCGGCTTGCCACCAGGCAGCGCCCCGATCGTCCAGCAGGATCGCGCCGGGCGGCAGCATGACAGGACAATCGGTGAGCCAAGGGGCTGTGTTCTGGTGAGCAGCATGCGCCGCGAGCGGATCGGCTGTGTGAAAGCCGAAATCGGGCCACTCACCTGTCGGGACGTCGCCCTTGCGGTCCGCCACCAAGGCCCGCAGCGGCTGGCGTGCCGGGTAAAAGACCAGCCTGGCATCGAACCGGTCGCCCGGTGTGAAGGCGTTCGACCGGCGACCGGCCGAGGCCGGAAAATAGTCGAGCAAGAGAGCAAATTGCGGGCTCGCGCTCTTCAGGTTGAGCAGCCAGGTCGAATGGCTGACGAGACCGTCACGGCGCGACTCGATCTTCTCGCCAAGCACCTCCCAGACGCTTTCGACCTGTTTGGCATCGGGATTGGCCAGAACCTGCTCACGGCTTTCGGACGTCGATACGAGCCGCCTCAATTCGGCGTCGCCTGGCGTCGATCGCCAGGCCTTGGCCACCAGCACAAGCTTGCCTAGTTCGCGGATCGCCGCGTCCGGGCGCTCCTCGCTGCGCAGCCCCATCAGCCGTGACGGAATCTCGTCGATGCGGCCGGCAAGCGCTGTCGCCTTCATGTCGACCAGCCGTGCCGCAATCCGGCGGCAACGATCACTGCTGTTGTCGACAAAACCGGCCAGGCCAAGCCGCAACTGGTCAGCGATCCATTGATCCAGCTCATCCAACGCCGCCGACACCGCGGATTGCGTATCCAGCGTCCGCTTGCGCTGCGCTGCCTCGCGGCGCTCGACCGCAGCGGCGTCCTCGACATCAGCGCTTTCGTCGTCGCGCGAGGCCTCGCCAATGCTCTTGCCTCCCGCACCGGGCGCTGGCGCCGCCGGCTGCGGCGAGGCCTTCCTGCGGCGGCCGAGCCAATCATTCACCCATTCCGGGGCCGAGCCTGCGGCGGTAAAACTGGCCGGCGTGGTGGCTGCAATCCACATCAGCGCCAAAGTGTGCTTGCAGGGAAATTTCCGCGACGGACAGGTGCATTTGTAGCCATGGTCGCCGGTGTCGACGACCACACGATAGGGATTGGAGCCGGAACCCTGGCATTCCCCCCAGAGGAGCCCCAGTTGATCGCTCTTTTCGAGCCGTGGCCAGTTCGATTGCCTGGTCAACCTGGACGCTGCGCTCAACGACGCCTGATCGGGCGCAAGCGCTTCGATGGTTTTCAAGTCGAATTCCAAGCCGCGCCTCTCGTCGCTCGAACGATACGGGTAGCCAGTATAGATGGCCGTCTATGACGGATTCTTGTAGCAGCAGCGGTACCGAGATCGATACAGCTGAACACAATAGTTGCGCCAGTTGCTATCCGGCGATGTCTCCCTCGAGAAATTATCTCCTGGCGAGGATAAACGCGCGATATGACTTATTGAAGCGTCCGCGCCGGCTGACCGGCGTGGTCGCGCGCGATGCCGGCTTCGGCATCCTCCACACCAAACGCACGGTCGAGGCCCGTCGCCACCACCGAGACCCTGAAGCGGCCTTCCATGCCCTTGTCGAAGATGGCGCCAACGATGATGTCGGCATCCTCGTAGACCTCTTCGCGGATGCGGGTGGCGGCCTCGTCGACCTCGAACAGGGTCATGTCCCTGCCGCCCGATATCGAGACCAGCACGCCCTTGGCGCCTTTCATCGACACTTCGTCGAGCAGCGGGTTGGCGATCGCGGCTTCGGCCGCCTTCATCGCCCGGCCCTCACCGGAGGCCTCGCCGGTGCCCATCATGGCGCGGCCCATGTCGCGCATCACCGATTTGACATCGGCGAAGTCGAGATTGATCAGGCCTTCCTTGACGATGAGGTCGGTGATGCAGCTGACGCCGGCATAGAGCACCCGATCGGCAATGACGAACGCATCGGCGAAGGTGGTCTTGGCATCGGCGATCCGAAACAGGTTCTGGTTCGGGATGACGATCACCGTGTCGGCGCTCTCGCGCAGCCGCTCGATGCCCTCTTCAGCCATCTGCATACGGCGCCGGCCCTCGAAGGCGAACGGCTTGGTGACGACACCAACCGTCAGGATGCCGGCCTTGCGCGCCGCCTGGGCGATGATTGGAGCCGCACCGGTTCCCGTGCCGCCGCCCATTCCGGCGGTGACGAAACACATATGCGTGCCGGCCAGATGGTCCATGATCTCGTCGAGCGATTCCTCGGCCGCGGCGCGGCCGATCTCGGGAAGCGATCCGGCGCCCAGTCCTTCGGTGACGTGGGCGCCAAGCTGGATCAGCCGCGTCGCCTTCGACATGGTCAGCGCCTGGGCGTCGGTGTTGGCGGCGATGAATTCGGTGCCCTGAAGCTGCTCGGCGATCATGTTGTTGACGGCATTGCCGCCGCCGCCGCCGACGCCGATCACGGTGATCTTGGGTCTCATCTCGGAGATTTCGGGCTTCTTGAACTCGGCCATGCCTGTGTCTCCTTCGCCAATTGCGCGCGCTTCACGACCCACCCGCAGACTGCCTTGAAACCTTGCAATCGAGTGGCATGATGCGAATCACTCCGTTGCGATGGGTAGCCCAAAAAGCCAGACAGCGGCCAGAGGTGCAAGTGCATGCGAGGTCAAGATTTGTGATGACCGTTTTGCACAGCGTGGCTCGGGCGCTGCGCGCGCCAGATCTGACCGCAGCGAGCTCGCCTCTCCCGCCGATAGCGGCTGCGCGCTGGTTTACCGGCTCGTGCTTGGCTTTCCGCCCTCCAGCCTCTATGTTGCGACCGCAGATCGCGCAATTGGTTTTGAAATGCCTCCCGATATACCAGCTAGTGACTTGAAAAAATAAGGAAAAGCGCTTGGCGACAGCCAAGTCTGTTTTCCTAAAACTCACAAGCTATTTTTGTCAGGGACAGTGCAGCCGGTCAGGTTGCGGCACCTTCGAAAACCAGAGGTCATAAATTGAGCGATGCAATTGCGGACGTTTTGAACTGGCTTGACAGCAGGACCGACATCCAGAGCCTGAGAGCCGCGGTGTGCGACCTCAACGGCATCATGCGCGGCAAGCGCATTCCCGTCGAGCAGGCAAGAAAGGCGCTGGAAGGCAAGCTGCGCATGCCTTTTTCGCTGATCGGGCTCGACGTCTGGGGCGAGGACATCGAAGGCAACACACTGGTATTCTCGACCGGCGATGCCGACGGACTGTGCCAGTGGACGGGGCGCGGCATTCTGCCGGTGGCCTGGACGGCGCATCCGACAGCGCTTGTCCCGCTCTGGCTGGCCGACGAAAGCGGCGCGCCCTATCTCGGCGACCCGCGACGGGCGCTGGCCCGCATCCTCGATCGCTACAAGGCCTTGGGCCTGACCCCGGTCGCGGCAACGGAACTCGAATTCTACCTCGTCGATCCGCAGTCGCAGCGGCCGGTCGGACCGGTCTCGCCGGTGACCGGACGCCGTCTCGATTCCGACGCGGCGCTGTCGATCGACGAGATCGACGACTTCGAATCCTTCATCCATGACGTCTACGAGGCCTGCCGGACGCAAGGCATTCCCGTCGACACGGCCATCGCCGAAAACGGCGTCGGTCAGTTCGAAATCAATCTGAACCATGTCGCGGACGCCTTGCGGGCGGCTGACGATGCGGTGCTGTTCAAGCGCACGGTGAAGGGCATTGCCCGCAAGCACGGCTTTGCCGCCTGCTTCATGGCTAAGCCCTATGGCGACCGCGCAGGCAACGGCTTTCACGTTCATTTCAGCCTGATCGACGGCGAAGGGCGCAACGTCTTCGATGACGGCACCGACCAGGGTTCTGAGACCATGCGCCATGCGGTCGGCGGCCTGCTTGCGGCAATGGCCGAAAGCACGCTGGTGTTTGCGCCGCACTTCAACTCCTACCGCAGGCTGCGCCCGAGATCCTATGCGCCGACCGCAGTCGCCTGGGGTTATGAGAACCGTATGGTGGCGATCCGCATTCCCGGCGGGCCAACCGGTGCGCGCCGCATCGAGCATCGCGTTTCGGGAGCCGACGCCAATCCCTATCTGGTGCTAGCGGCCATATTGGGCGCCGCACTGACGGGCATTGAAAGACAAATATCGCCAGGGGATCCGATCGGCACCGACGGCCAGGGACTCCCGCCGGCAAAGCTGCCGCCGGACTGGGCATCCGCGATCGCCGCCTTCGAGAGCGGGACGCATGTGGCGGAGATTTTTCCAGCCATCCTGCGCGACTCCTTCGTTGCCTGCAAACGCCAGGAATTGAACACGTTCGCGCTCAATGTCAGCGATTTCGAAATCGAGACATACCTCGAAAGTGTTTGAGGCCTGACGGCCCCAGCGGTATTGGTTCCGGCCGATTTTCGAGCAGCCGCAAAGCACTTGCGGTGGGGTCGCTAACCGGGCATAAACATGATGGTTTTTATCATGTTATGGTTGGGATCACAGGACTTGACCTTCGTTGCGCGCATGGAAAGCCGGATTGAGGGCTTTTCAGTCATTGGCGATCTGAAATGGCATGTCTGGGACGGCGTGGTCGCCGACCTCTGGGATGTCTCATGCGGTGACAAGGCCGAAGGCTATTACGTCTCTCCCGACCCCCGGCTGTTCGTCGCGCTCGATGTGGATGGCGACGGCGCTTTCTTCGTCGAAGGCGCCAAGGGCGAATTGCGCCGCCACGACCAGGCTTTTTCCATGGCCTACATACCGGCCGGCGTGCCGATCCGCGGCCGGGTCGAGGGGCTACGGCGGATCCGGCATCTCGACCTGCATTTCGACGCCGCAGCGCTGACGCGCCGCTTCGGCCGCAGCCTTGACCACGAGGCCTTGCGGATGTCGCGCTTCCAGTTTCGCGACGACCGGATCGCCATGCTTGCCGGCATGATCGCCGCCGAATGCGGCAACGACCGGCCTCTGCATGATCTCTATGGCGAGGGCTTGCTCAATGCCTTGTTCGCAAGCCTGTTCCAGATAGACCAGCCTGATACCGCCAGGCGACGGTCGCCGCTCTCGCGCCGCAAGCTGCGCCTCGTCACCGACTACATCGACGCGCATTGCCTGGACAGGATCCGGCTTGCCGATCTCGCCGCGCTGACCGGCCTGTCCGAAACCGCGATGAGTCATGCCTTCAAGGCGGCGACGGGCGTGCCGCCGCATCGTTGGCAGATGCAAGCGCGGGTCGACAGGGCCAAGGCGATGATGGCGCGTGACGCCGCTTCACTTGGCGACATCGCCGAGGCAACGGGTTTTTTCGACCAGGCGCACCTGACGCGTGTGTTCAAGTCGATTGTCGGCGTGACACCCGGCGCCTGGATGAGGAGCACCAGTCGCCAGTGACATTTCCGCAACATCACACCGTGATGTCCCTCGTTTGGACAAGAATGGACAAACTGCCCAATTCCGTCCAATGACCTGCAGATAAGTTGAGATAAATCATCAAGTATCTCAATGTCGACAGGCGGGGACTTTCCTGATGAGCAGAACTTACCGGATGAAGGCGCTTCTGGCGGCCAGCGTCGCCGCAGCCGCGATGATCCCGCCAATGGCCGCGTTCGCGCAGTCGGTGCAAACCAGCACCCAGCTTGAACCGGTGGTGGTCGAGGGCGAGGCCGGCGACGGCGCGGCCGGACCGGTTAAAGGCGTCGTCGCCAAAAAAAGCAGGACCGGCTCCAAGACGGCGACCGACATCAAGGACATCCCGCAATCCGTGTCGGTGGTCGGCCGTCAAGAGATCGACGACCAGGGCGCACAGAAGGCCGACGAAGCCTTGCGCTACACGGCCGGCGTCTTCGCGCAGCCCTTCGGCCCCGACAGCGACACCAACTGGCTGTACATCCGTGGTTTCCAGGCGACGGCCACCGGCACCTACATGGATGGGCTGCAGCTGTTCAGCTACGGCTTCGGCGGCTTTTATGTCGACAGCTTCGGGTTGGAGCGCATCGAGGTGCTGAAGGGACCGGCCTCCGTACTCTACGGCGGCAGTAATCCCGGTGGCCTGGTCAACTATGTCAGCAAGCGGCCGGACTTCGAACGCACGCGCTATGTCGAGACCGGCGTCAACGACGCAGGCAATGTCTATCTCGGCTTCGACATTGGCGACGTGGCCAAGGATGGCGCGGTCAGCTACCGGATGACGGGCAAGGTCGCCGGCGGCGATACCTACAGCGACCTGCAAAATGGCTGGCGCGGCTTCATCTCGCCAAGTATTACGTGGAAGCCGGACGAAGCAACCACGCTGACCATCCTGGCCAATTACAGCCACATCGACGAAAACCACAATGGCGGCAGCTTCCTGCCCTATAGCGGGACGGTGACGGACCACATTGTGGACGGCGTGAATTATGGCCGCATCGACCCGGATGCGAATTTCACCGAGCCGAGCGTCGATCTCTACAAGCGGGAACAGGGCTCGATAGGCTACGAGTTCGAACACACATTCGACAATGACTGGACGGTGCGCTCTAACGCCCGCTTCACCGCCGCTGATATCAATGAAGTCAGCGTCTATCCGAATGGCTGGTCAACCATCGGAGGGCCTACCGATCTGGCCCGCATAAATTTCGACCATGACACCACGGCCAAGACCTTCCTGGTAGACAACCAGATCGAAGGCAAGGTGGTGACCGGTCCTGTCGAACATACGATCCTGGCCGGCATAGATTTCAAATATTACAACATCGACCAGGTCCAGTCGTCTGGCCTCTACGACGAAAACTATGACAACCCGATCGACGCCTTCCATCCAGTATACGGCTCGCCACTGACGCCACGTGTCAGCTACCTCAACCAGGACCTGACGCAGAAGCAGCTCGGCTTCTATGCCCAGGACCAGTTGCGCTTCGGCGATGGCTGGCTGGTGACGCTGAACGGCCGCTACGACCGTGGCTGGCTCGACGCCGACAATCGTCCGACCTACTACAGCAGCAGCTCCAGTTCACAGAGCCAGACTGTCGGAGATTTCTCCGGGCGAGCAGGACTAGCCTACGAATTCGACAACGGCGTTACCCCCTATGCCAGCGTCGCTACCTTCTTCAACCCGATCATCGGCACCGACGCGTTGGGTAATCTGTTCAAGCCGGAGGAAGGCACGCAATACGAAGTTGGCGTGAAATACGTACCGACCTTTGTCGATGGCCTGTTCACCCTGTCGCTGTTTGACCTGACGCGCCAGAACGTCCCTTCCAATGTCACTCTGTTCACGCAGATGCAGACCGGTGAAGTGCGCTCTCGCGGCGTTGAACTCGAAGGCAAGGTGAACGTGACCGACGATTTCCGGGTCACGGGTGCATTCACGGCCTACGACATCGACATCACCAAGGACGCCAACCCGGCGCTCATCGGCAAGACGCCCTTCATCGTGCCCGAAGTCATGGCTTCCGCCTCGGTCGACTATACGTTCCGCAGCGACTGGTATGACGGCATCTCGATCGGCGGCGGCCTGCGTTATGTTGGCTCTTCGTGGGCCGACAATGAGAACACGGCCAAAGTGCCGGCGGTCACGCTGGCCGATCTGAAACTCGGCTACGAGAAGGAGAATTGGGGGATCGATCTCAACATCACCAACCTCTTCGACAAAACCTATGTGTCGAGCTGCCAGACGACGCTGACCTGTTCCTATGGCGAAGGCCGCTCGTTCAAGCTGAAGGCGCATACGACTTGGTAGTCGACTTGGTTACAGCTTGCCAAACAAGCCAGTGATGATCCATCTGCCCAACAGACGGCAGGTGCTTGCGCTGGCGGCCGCGGCATTGCTGCCACCGGTCGCCGCCAGGGCCGCTACACCGCGCGTTGCAGCGATCGACTGGGGCATGCTGGAGACGTTGCTGGCGCTCGGCATCGAGCCGGTGGCGGCGACCGAACTGATCCAGTTTCGCAAGATCGCGGTCGAGCCGGCAGTGCCCCAATCGGTGACCGATCTCGGGCTGCGCGGCGCGCCCAATTACGAGCTGCTGCGCATCGTCGCGCCTGATGTCATCGTGATCTCCAATTTCTACGAATACCAGCGCCCGATGCTCGAACGCATCGCGCCGGTGTTTGCGCAAACGGTCTACGAGGCCGGCGTGCCGCCTTATGTGCTCGCCGAGGCAGCGACACTGGCCCTGGGCGAAAAGCTGGGACGGCAGGCCGAGGCGGAGCGCTATACCGATGAGACCGCTGATGAAATCGCGCGGCTGCGCGGCACCTTGCCGCGCGCTTCCGGGCGTCCGGTCTT
>NZ_RZRK01000001.1:0-39711 GCF_003997835.1 Mesorhizobium sp. M7A.F.Ca.CA.004.12.1.1 | reverse complement strand
AAATCGGCCACACCGTCGATCTGGCCGCTTTTTGCGGCGCTAGCCGTCGGCGGCACGTTTCTCTATTCGATCTTCACGCCTTGGGCGATCGTCTGGGGCGCCGCGCCGATCGCCATCACGTTGATCGGTTGGTTCTGGCCCAAGGGCGATCCGGAGGACCAGGAATGAAGCAGCGCGCCGCCGCCGATCTTTCTGGCCTGCCGACCTTCGGGCACGGTCCGCGCAGCCCCACCTGGTGGGGCACGCTCGGCTTCATGGCTTTGGAAGGCACCGGTTTCGCGCTGGCAGCGGGCGCATATCTCTATCTTGCGCTGTCGTGGCCAGCGTGGCGGCTTAGCGCACCGCAGCCTGACCATTGGCCCGGAACGATCGTGACGATTTTGTTTGTCGTCAGCCTTGTGCCCAACCACGTCCTCCACCGCCACGCCAAGCAATGCTCCATGGTTCCGGTGCGGATCGGCCTGGTGGTTATGTCGCTGCTCGGCATCGCTCCGCTCGTCGTGCGCTGGTTCGAATTCCCCGCCCTCAACATCTATTGGGACACCAACGCCTATGGATCGATGCTCTGGGTGCTGCTTGGCCTGCACACCACGCACCTTATAACCGATGTCGGCGACACCATCGTGCTGACAGTGCTGATGTTCACGCGCCACGGCTATAGCGGCCGGCGCTTCGGCGATGTCGGCGACAATGTCTTCTACTGGGATTTCGTGGTCCTGACCTGGATCCCGATCTACGTGCTCATCTATTGGGCGCCGAGGCTAGGCTGAGATGCGAGCGTTACGGTTGGGAACGTCTTGGGGTGGTCTTCTGTCAGGTCCGCTGGCCTGGGCGGTCTCGACACAGCTGAATTATGCGCTGGTGCCTTGGCAATGCAACCGCCAGGTGCCGGTCGTGCTTCCCGTGGCGCTGCTGCTCGTCTTGTTGTCGCTGCTCGGCGGGGCGCTGTCGTGGCGGGCGAAGCAGCGAGGCGGTGCCGCATTCAAGCCGGAGCGTACGCGCGGCACAGAGCGCTTCGTCGCCAATCTCGGGATGTTGTCGGCGTTGCTGTTTGCGCTTGTGATCCTCATGCAAGGCAGCGCGGCGCTGATCCTGGATGAGTGCCTGCGATGAACCTGGACGCGCTGTTCCCTACTTCCATCTGCTACGGCGCCGCCGCGCCCGGGGCCGGGTGGACGCTCGCGCTGCCCATCACCCTGCCACTCGCCGTGCTTGCCCTGATATATGTCGTTGGCGCTGGCCGGCTTTGGCGGCGCAGCAGCCGCGGCAGGACTCTGCGGCTGCGCCAGGCTCTGCTGTTCACGGCCGGATGGAGCGTGTTGACAGCCGCATTGGTCAGCCCGATTCATGTGCTCGGCGAGCAGGTCTTTGCGGCGCATATGATCGAGCATGAACTGCTGATGGCCGTGGCGGCGCCGCTGTTGGTCTCTGCCTGCCCGACTGCGGCCTTGATGTGGGGCCTACCCATCCGGTTCCGGCGCGTTCTGGGAATTGCCGGACACGCCAATTGGCTGAGGGTGGTCTGGGCCTTCGCAACGCGGCCGATCAGCGCGACCATTATCCACGGCATTGCTATATGGATTTGGCACATTCCGGTGTTGTTCGAGGCCGCGCTCGAACGCGGCGTACTGCACTATGCACAGCACGCGAGCTTCTTCGGAACAGGGCTGCTGTTCTGGTGGGTCCTCTTGCCGCGTCCCGGCCGCCAGCATGCCTATGGGAGCGCAGTGATGCACCTCTTTGTCACCTCGCTGCATACCGGGCTGCTCGGCGTTCTCCTGTTGCTCTCGCCACGCCTCTGGTACCCGGAGAACGCCGTGGGAGCGGCACTGTGGAATTTGAGCCCCCTGGAGGACCAGCAACTTGCTGGGCTGGTGATGTGGGTTCCGGCTGGATTGATATATGGCGGCGCAGCGCTGCTGCTGGCCGCGTTGTGGATCAAGGCGAGCGGAAGGAGGGAGGCGGCGCATGCGTACGAGCGTGTCTAAACTGCTTGCCGCCGTCATCGCCGCGCTGGTGCTGCTCGTCGCGGCCGTGGCCGGAATGACCTGGTGGTCCGATCGGGCCGCGCGCGTCCGCCACGAGGCGGAGGCGGCCACAGGCGGTGACACTGCGAGGGCCTTGCCGATCATGACTGCGAATGGCTGTTCCGGCTGCCATACGATTACGGGCGTGCCGGGCGCGCAAGGGCAGGTCGGTCCTCGCCTGGATGCCAGTCTTGCTGACCGCGTCTTTATCGGCGGCGGGCTGGCCAACAATCCAGAGAACCTGATCCGCTGGATACGATCGGCCAGGGAAATCAATCCGCACACCGCCATGCCGTCGACCCGGATAACAGAGCAGCAGGCGCGCGATATCGCGGCTTACCTCTACGCTCTGAAATGACTCGAGCGGTTCACCGTTTGAACAACAACGCCGGCCCTTCTGAAGAGACCGACTATCGTTGATCCAGGATCATTCAAGCTAGGTTTGACGCTGAGACGGATCGGAAATCCGTTCACGCACGGCATGCTCGGTTTTGTCTGCCGTGGACTTCACGACCTCGCCGAGCTGATCGGCCATCGTGCCTGCTTCCATATTTTTCCGGCCAGCTTCCTGCTTGATGGTCTCATAGGCGTCGGCGGCGACCTGCTTGGCTTCATCCAGACCCCTGTCGAGCATGGTTTCGGCGGTGTCGCGAAGCTTGTCGCCATAGGCGCCTAGTTGCTCATCCTCCGTTGCGGTATGGGGCAGCATTGCACCTATGGCGGCGCCGATGGCGAGACCGGCGGCCGCTACGGCCAAGGGTTGGTTCTCAAACAGTTCTTGGGCAGAGCGGGTGGTTTTCGCCGCCATCTCGCCGGTCACCGATCTTGCAGTGGCCGTGCTGCCCGTCAAACCCTCGGCGGCGTTGCTTGCCGCGCTCGAAACGGTATCGCTGACGCTGGTAGCAGCCGACGACAACGATGTGGCGGCATCGGAAAGCGTGCTGCCAAGGCCTCCACGCTCCCCGTCATCATGTCGTCCCGGCGCCGAAGGCATGGAGTATCCAGCCGAACCGTGGGGGGTGTTTGAGGTACCGCTGCCGAACATCAGCCAAGCCAGACCTGCGCCCACCATGGTGACCGGCAAAGGATTGTCTCGGACCTGCGTTCTGAGATTGCTGAGCATGGCCGAGCTCTCCCCTCCCGAGAACAGCCCGGTGAACTCATCCAGCAATTGTCCGGGCGTCATCTTGCCTCGAATGGATTCGGCGGTCTCCATCACCCGGGCGCGGGCTGCCTCGGCCTCGCGTTCAAGTTCGGCTGCGGATTTCTCTTTCATCTCACCTGTTCCTTGATCACGCTCGCGTCGCGCTTAAGCTGTTCCTGGGTCCGGTCGGGGGTAAGTTCCGAAGGCGCCATGCTGGCCATCCCGGTCCGCAGCAGGATGACGCCGAGGACCGCCACGACCACACCGACCAGCAGGGAAGACCACCCCGCGCCTAGCCCTGCCCGCGTCAGTGCGATAACGAGTGCCTGCAGCAACACCAATAGCGCGGCGAGCAGGCAAATCGCGCCGCCCAGTACTTCCGCGGCACCTGCTCCGGCTTTGGCAAGCTTTTCAGAGAGCTCCGCCCGAAACAGCCTTGCCTCGGTTTGCACCAGTGGTGACATTCTGGGCCAAGTCGGTGATCAGTCCGGTAAGGCTGGGATTGTCCTGGGTGTTCATCTGTCCTGCTCCGCGTTCTGCGTGGCCCCATCATCGCCGACGAGGCCCGAATCCTGCGAACGATCAACGGACCAACCCTGTGCCTGATCGGTGTGTGATTTGAGGTCTCCCGCAGCATCCTGGAATTCTGGACCCGCCGGCGGAGAAGCCTTGATGAACCGCCCGAGAGCCAATCCGGCCAATACCGATCCGGCAAGCAGGACACCGGGATTTTGCCGGCCAAAGGACTGCACGTCCTCCAGGACCTGGCCGAACGGTTTCTGTTTCAATGACGATGAAAGCCGCTCCAAGCCACCGGCGGCATCCAATGCGAACTTCGATGCGTTCCTTTCATCGTTGTTGGCCAGATGGTCACTGGCCGCGCGCAGTGCGCCGCCCAGCGCCGCCAGACTCGATCCGATGTCGCGCTGAGCTTCCTCCGCCTTGTCGGAAATCGCATCCCTGGCTTCAGATGCATAATCGCCAGCCTTACGGGTCACCGTGTCACGCGCGTCGTGAAGCAGCTCGCTGGCACGTTCTTGTTCCTGGCGAAGCCTGTCGGAAACGTCGCTTTTCGCCTTGTCGAAATCGGTGGGCTGTCCGCCCTGATCGTTCTCATGCTGCATGGGCCACCTAGTGAAGACCGAGGAAGGAGAGGACCGCGAGCACGACAACGATAAGGCCGATAAGATAGATGACACTGTTCATGTGCACGTCCTCCGTGGCTTCCCAACTTCGTGGAACCTCCGATGTTCCACTAGGTGAAAGCATTTATGATCAGGCTGAAACGGAGAGCTCGTCAGGCACGCAACAATCAGGAATGAGCTGAGCTGCCCCTCGTGCGGAGCTTCAGTGGCTCGAGTACAAACCTTGTGCTCCCGACTGCGCACGGGTCGAGCGGAAGGCCGCCGGTTGCCTCGGCTTTGGCTGACCTTTGTCTATTCGGCTGTCCGCCTGTCGATCATCTGCTCGCTCTGGACGCCCGGCACGTCCCTGCGCTGTTAGACGCCTTCAACGAAGCGAGGATGAAGGCATAGAATACGTGCTGATGTTTCATTCTCCTGCGGGAAGGAGCAGAGATATTCAGTTCGCCCATGTCTTCGAACGCCGCGAGCGACTGCTGCATGGTGTCGTGTGCACGCGCTCCGACGGATTGTTCCGTCCGAGCAACACCTAAATCATGCAACCTTGGAAAACAGGGCGACGTCGCATCTGGCCAAGCCGTAGCGCCACCGATGATCGGTCGTGGCGACCCGGCTTTGGTAAAACAGCGAAAGTTGGCCCCCTTCGATCATCACGGTCGAGTGGCCGTTCTCTCCCGGCTGGCCTGGTTCCAGCACCGGTCCCATCGACACATAGGGTCCAGCAACATCATCGGCGATGGCAAAAAACACGCGTTGCCGGTTTCCCCGAAGGCCATTCGGGAGAAAGCAAGTGGCATTGAGAAGCACGCGGCCATCCGGCAATTCGACCAGTTGTGCGCCCTCTATCCCCCATTCGTAGTCGGGATCCTCTCTCGTGTTGTGGTGAGGAACTTCATTATGGTCGAGGATCTTGCCGATCCGCTTCCAAGGGCCGAACCATGAATCGGATTGGCTACGCGCGAGATAGATGTCGGGCTGTGGCACCCTGGTGAATTTTGGCATGGCGGAATAGACGAGGTAGCGCTTGCCGCCAATAACTGCGGGATGCGGATCGTAAATGCCATCTTCCTCCGTGTCCGGGATGGCGAGGATTGCCGGGCTAAGAACCACCCAATGGAACCCGTCATTGGAAACCGCATGCTCGCAGCGGCCACCAGACTTCATGAACTCGGTCTGGATGAACATGTGAAAGACGCCACTTTCGTGAATGACCCCCGGAGCCGCAACACCACTCCCATTGATAGGAAGCTCGATCGACTGATGCTCGGTCCACGGCCCATAAAGTTCCGGCGCCGTGGCATGCAGGATCCTCCACGTCTCGCTGGTCACCGTGCCGCTCGAGCCGAAGACGTGCCACAGGCTGCCATCAAAGACGGGGCAAGGGTCTTTGAGATCATCCACGCTTTGCGGATGAAACAGCGGAAAAACATTGGTTGAAAAGTCGATCTTCATATCAGCCCCGGAATTCGCCTGGCACGGACTCGCCAGTGATGCGGGCGAATCAACTTGATGTCCTGCACATTTTATAACCAGCGACTTAAACGCAAATACGGCAGGTCAGTTCTCCACCGACATTCCCCCGTCGCTCACGCTTTCAAAGCCCGGCGACGCGTGGTGGCCGTTCTCAGCTCCGCGGAAATGTCGTCGCATTCGTCATCCGAGCGGTGACTGAGAGCACTTCACTTCACCTTGGAACAACTCACGCGCGGGAAAGTTAGGAGCTGGCATCGAAGTCTATTTCTCCTCGACCCGCTATTAACAAATGTTAGTCGTAACATAAACCAAAGATTACGAGAAGGAACATCTCAATGGAAGCAGCCTTGGGCAGGGTATCCGCCAGTAAACACGTTGGCAGGGAAAATCTACTGGTTTGCTTCTCCCATTTGCGATGGAATTTCGTTCATCAACGGCCGCAGCATATCCTCACTCTTGCATCCATGAAGCAGAGAGTGATCTACTTTGAAGAGCCTGTTTTTGAAGAACTGCCACAGCCGCTGATGCGGACGAGCGAGGCGTCGCCAAACATTCTAATTGTGACACCAGTGCTTCCGCTCGGCGCGTCGGCCGCGAAATCAGATGCCGTCCAGCGGAGATTTGTTCAGCAGATCATAGCTTCTATGCCGCACAGCCGGCTGATCGCCTGGTACTACACGCCGATGGCTCTTCGCTTCACGGAGTTCCTTGACCCAGACATATGCGTCTACGACTGCATGGACGAACTCTCCGCCTTCAAGAATGCACCGCCCGAACTGGCGCAGATGGAAAAGGAACTTCTGCGCCGCGCCGATCTCGTTTTCACCGGTGGCCTGAGCCTGTTCGAGACCAAGCGCCGCCTGCATCAGGCCATTTACCCCTTTCCGAGCAGCATCGATGTCAAACACTTTCACAAGGCAAGGCTGCCAGGAAAGGACCCCATCGATCAGGCCGGCATTCCTCACCCGAGGGTGGGGTATTTCGGCGTCATCGACGAGCGGCTGGACGTCGACCTCGTGGCGCTAGCGGCGCGGACCATGCCGGACGTGCATTTCGTCATGATCGGCCCCGTTGTCAAAATCGATCCTGCAATCCTGCCGAAGGCCGACAATCTGCATTGGTTGGGCGCGAAGGCCTACTGCGACCTGCCCGATTATCTGCGCCATTGGGATGCCGGGTGGATGCCGTTTGCGCTCAACGAAGCGACCCGGTTCATCAGCCCAACCAAGACGCCAGAGTTTCTGGCGGCGGGCCTGCCGGTGATCTCGACGGCAATCGTTGACGTTGTGCGCAGCTACGGCGCTGCTGGGCTGGTGGAGATCGCCGACATTGACGACTTGGACAGCAAGCTGCGCTCCCTGCTTTTGCGACCGCGCGAGATGCTGCTGCCGCAAGTCGATGCCTATCTGGCTGACATGTCGTGGGAAAGAACATGGAAGGCCATGGCCGCTCACATTGAGGGCGCCTACCGACGCAAGAAGGTCGTCCCGCTCCGCAGGAGCGCATAGCCATGTTCGATTGGCTGATCGTGGGCGCGGGGTTTGCCGGCAGCGTGCTTGCTGAAAGGATAGCCTCCCAGCGTCATGAAAGCGTTCTCCTGGTCGACCGCCGCAGCCATGTCGGCGGCAACGCCTACGATTGCTACAATGAAGCCGGCATCCTCATCCATCGTTACGGGCCCCATATTTTTCACACCAACAGCCAGTCGATCGTGGACTACCTCTCGCAGTTCACCCAATGGCGCACATACGAGCACAGGGTTCTGGCGGCGGTTGACGGGAAACTGCTTCCCATCCCGATCAATCTCGACACGATAAACCGCCTTTATGGCCTCGAGTTGAATTCCGCACAGTTGGAGGAGTTCTTCGCATCGCGGCGCGAGACGGTAGAGGACGTGCGAACGGCCGAGGATGTTGTCGTCAGCACCGTGGGACGCGAGCTCTACGAGAAGTTCTTCCGTGGTTATACAAGGAAGCAATGGGGCGTCGATCCGAACCAGCTGAGCAAATCAGTGACGGCACGAGTGCCGACCAGGACCAACCGCGATGATCGCTATTTCAGCGACAGCTTCCAGAAGATGCCTGCCGGTGGATACACGAGGATGTTCGAGCGCATGCTCGGTCACCCGAACATCAAGGTCATGCTGCAGACCGACTTCCGCGAAATTCGTGACAAGATACCCTTCAACCGCCTGATCTATACCGGCCCGATCGACGAATATTTCGGCTGGCAGCTAGGGCGTCTTCCTTATCGTTCGCTCCGTTTCGAGCACGTCACACTCGACCAAGAGCAGTTTCAGCCGGTTGCCGTCGTCAACTACCCCCAGACGGAAGATTACACCCGCATCACCGAATACAAACATTTGACCGGCCAACGGAGCGTGCGGACCAGCCTGACATACGAATATCCCACCGATATCGGGGACCCGTACTATCCGGTGCCGCGGGCCGAAAACGAAGAGCTCTACAAGCGCTACGAAGCGCTCGCCGCAACCTGTCCCGACGTGTGGTTTGTCGGCCGCCTGGCAACCTACCGCTACTACAACATGGATCAGGTGGTCGGGCAGGCCCTGGCAACCTTCGCACGCATTCAAAAGAGCGTCCCGGAATGGGCGGGCGTGGGGAATGCGTCGTTGGCCGAAGGGGCGCTGTAGCTCCCCCACCTGGACCCGGGAGCATCGGCGCGGGGCCGACAGGCGCTCGCGCAGTCCCTCGTGCAGCTCATGTATTTAACGCGTCGGGTTCGCCGCGAACAAAGCTTGCTGGCGGGCCAATTCGTCCGCGACGGGCTTGTGGACGTGTCGGCTGCCGTCCGCCTGGACGACTGAAAACAATCCCACCTCCGCATGCCGCGAATTGTCCCAGCCCGGATAGGCGGTTACCGGGTAAAGGCAAATACCTTCGATCGGGGCTTTGAGGCTTTCTGCGGCACGCACCTCGTCGCAGACATAGTGGAGCCAAGCCGGCCCGCCAGACCCCTCGGAGCCGGTCTCGGCGATGAACATAGGCTTGCTGTATCGATGCGCGACTTCGATCAGCATCTCCGATAGGGCACGGTACTCGTGATGCCCCATCGGAATCGTCGGCCCGTTTAGGTACCACTGATTGTGTGGATAAAAATTCAAGCCAACGACGTCGACGACATCTTCGCTCCCACCCAGCTCAGGTTCGGCCCGGCCCAGCAGCATGTCGTAAGCTTCGAACTGTCCCTGACGGGCATTTTCGGCCCGGCGCCGTTCGGTGCGGGTCCGGTCGCGAGGAGCGATGTGGATAAGCGGCTCGGCCCAGACAAATCTGCAAGCGGGATCGACCTCCCGCATCGCGCGAACGCCGGCTATTGCTGCTTTCACGAGGTGCCGCTTGAACCATCCCCGCCTCTTCGGGCCGACGCGGGGGAAATAGCCGACCTCAACAGCCCAGGCGAAAAACGAAATTTCGTTGATCGGGCACAACAGAGGCGCTGTACCGGCGATTGAACGATGAACCCTCACAGCTTCCGCGGCGAACGAGGCATAGGCATCGATGAAATGCATCGATCCCTGATCAACATGGTCGGGAGATCCGTAGTGGAAGATGTCCCAGATGATCCGGACACCTGCCGATTGCGCTGCTTCGACCATCGGCGTCCAGCTTGACCAGTCATAGGTTCCAGGAGCGGTTTCGATGAGGTGCCAGCGCAAGCCGTCGCGGATGGTACGAAGACCGAGTTCGGCGCAACTGCGGTAGTCGCCCAGGGCATGCAAATAATGCGACGTCGCGCGGATAAGATCGAGGCGAACGCCGTCCTTGCGCCGGTGCGACGAGCACTCGAAGCCAGCCATGAAAAAACTGGCGAACGGCGACGTGCCCGCAATCGAAGTCACCTCATTGCCTGCGCTGTGTCCTGCTTCGCTCATGCGAAGTCTCCTTAGGGCATTTGGGCTCAATCTCGGCTGCCGAATGCAGATCGGGAACAGCCATAGCAATCCGGCAGCCGTCTCTCATCCGTCAGGCTGCACATTAGTCTTGTGCTTAACGGGATGGTACCAAACCGGATGGTCGAGCCTTTGTTCCCGATCGAACCCACCGGAGGCCAGACAGCAGCCAGGGAAGAAGCTGGCAAGGGAAGTCGGGGGGCGAGGCACACAGCCGTCATCGGATCATCCACCGCTCCGACGAAGGCAAGGAACAGTACGTTCAAATTCGACTTTCCGACATCGATCATGCCAGGCGAGAGGATCGCAGCGACGTCGCCTGGAGTATCTCAGGAGCCGCTCCGCCGATCTTTCCCGGTAAAGCCCGTCATTCGCTTCAAGCGGGAACATTGGTTGCCTCAGCAAGTTTGATCGCCATAGCAATGGCCGCAGCGGGCGGGCGCACAGATGAGACATCTGGTCAAAGATATCCTGATCGAGATCGCTGAAATGCTTCCGGCCATCACTCAAAAGGGCGAAAATTCGGCCGAAGCACTGCCCGTCCATGCGCCGAACTTCCCCCACGATCTGGAGCCGGTGATCAGGGCAGACCCTTCCTACCAAGTGCCATCGCAACGCACCGACGATCGGCATGAATCAGTCGCAGTCCCGAGCAAGCCGCAAGCTCTATGGAGGGATATGGTGCCGGCTGTGACGATCGTACCTTTGCCAGTCACTGTAGATGAAGGCGCGGTCAACGCTCACGCCTCCGACGGGCAGCATGCACGGCGTCGAGTGCCGAGCGAACGGCTTCAACGTTTGAGGCGTGAGGCTGGGCTCACGGCCTGAAGATCCAGCGGCCGTTGGGCCTGCGCCTCTTTATCGCGCATCGCTTCGGCGCCAACATGAACTTTGCTCACACCCAGTACGCTTCTAACCTAGCACTGCAATTGCACTGGTTCTTTTCAGCACCGCCGCGTTGGTGATCGCTATCTTTGACTATGCTGATTTGCGGCTCTTGGCCTTTGGCCGGTCTTGGCCGATGCCTTCCTTGGCGAGGCTCTTTCGGAGAACCGAGGCCAGGTCGACCACGTTCTCCTTGGGTTTCGGCGCTGGTTTCGGCGGTTTTTTGCCCTTGCGCTTGGCGTCGATCATGGCAATCAACGCATCCTCGTAGGTGTCCTCGAATTTCGAAGGATCGAACTTTGTTACTTTCTTGTCGATGAGAAGCCCCGCGATTTCGAGCAGATCCGCATCGTATTTTGGGCTTTTCACGTCATTGAAGACGGTGTCTTCCGATGTCATCTCATTGTGGGTCCGTAGCTCGGTCAGCAACATCCCTTTTCCAAGGGGCTGTATCAATACTTCGCGCCCGCGCTGATAAAGTACGACGCAGGAGCGTGCCGCAACGCGCTTCTTGGCCATCGCATCGCGCAGGACGGCAAAGGCCTCCAGAGAGGCACCGTCTGCCGGGATCAAGTAGTATGGCTTCTCCAGAAAGCGTGTGTCGATTTCGGCAACCGGAACGAAGGAATCGATGTCAAGTGTATGCTGCGACGTCAGTTTCAGTTTCTTTATCTCGTCCGGCTCGACGTGAATGAAATCACCCTTGTCCGCCTCATACCCTTTGATCTGATCCTCGGCTTCGACAACATCGCCGGTCTCTTCATCGACATAAGCGCTTTTGACGGGTAAACCGTCCTTGCGGTTCAAAATCTTGAAGTGGATCTTGGATGCCTCACTTGTGGCACCAACTATCTTCACCCCGCATGACACGGAACCGACCCTCAGAAAGCCCTTCCACACAGCGCGTGGCGCAACCATGCCGTTTCTCCTAGACCTCGATCTCGGCACAACGTCAGGCACACGGTTCTGTTCCGCGACGTGCGCCGGCGTCTTTCCACCCGATCGCAGGAGCAGACGTTGCTTTCACAAGCACACGAGGTGCTCAAGGGTGCTTCAAATGCATCGGAGCTCTGGCTCAGTGCGACAAAAAGCGTTCGCGTAAGGGAGTCGGCAGGATCAAGCGGACCAAGCTCGGGTTGAGTGACCGTGCCGACCTTAACTGGACACAAGCGTGGGCCGAATGACCTGACGCATACGCTACCGGCATAAGGGGAATGCTACAATTAAGCCTGGAGGACTTGTTGTGAACATGGCGCAATTTATACCCGAGTTGCAACGGTAATCACGTTCCCGGACCGAATAGTATCACGGCGAAGCCGTGCTACTCTGGCGTCCCAAGCCCTGCCAACTATTCCCCGTAGGTCATCGGCCGATTCCTCCAAGACATAGCAACTCAGTCGACATTCCGCCCGCAGGATCTCCCCTTGCGCAGAAAGCTCCTTGTGCTGGCGAATAAGATCATCCAGGCGGTCCAGATAAGGTGCGCGGCTCATCAGCCTTCACCCCGCAGCATCTCTTCGAAAGTAGCTTCATCGAAGTAGGCTCCGGAGTGCTGGAACAGCCACATCAGACGGGCGCTCAGTGCCTCGGCCTCGACGCTGCCTTCTGCTAGCGCACGCTCTTTGCAGGCCCGCTGAAACACCTGCTGTAGGAGGGCGAGTTCTTCGGGATTTGCAACGCCGATGGTAGCGGGAGCGGTCATGGCTTCCTCCGTTGGGGCGGAAGCATGTTCTTCGCTCACAGCCGGCGGTGCCCTGAAACTACCGCCGATGAGAGTAGACTACGCTCATATTGGCGAGAGTCGATTGAATAATAATTTAGTCACGACAGGCAGGAGCATTCTAATGCCGCTCTTTCAAAAATCGGGCTTCACGAAGCAGCGAATTCCAATCCGTGCCGATAAGCTTGATCAGACCGCGCGCATCCGGCTCCGAAATGCCGACTTCTTCAGACAAACGTCGGGCAAGCAATTGCTCATTGCCCTTCTTCACACGGCCGTCGCCATCCTTTTTCATTGGTTCCTCCTTGGGAAGCCAACTTACGGAATGACCTTTCGTTTCATGGAATAAGAAAAAAGCCCGCCGTCCCATTAGCGGCAGCGGCGGGCCGTCCCTGGGATAATGGGACTCGCTGGGGTGTTGGTTTCCCCTGCTGTCGCGGGCGGTGCAAAGCAGGTGCCACCTGGGGTGAACCAACACGGCACACCTCGCGGGCGACTCGCCGCGAAACGACAAGACCTTGGTCTGGTATCGACCCCCCGTGCCGACCTAGCACGACGGGCGTTCGAGAGCGGCTACACCCTGAGAGTCGACCCCTTTGCATCAATCTGGAACAGGGCAACAGTTCCAAGACACGTCAGCAGCCTTCCGTGGTCTTTTTCATCTGGCCAGGAGCAGCCGAGTTAGCATCGGTATCCTGTTGACCTGGCGCGGCCTGCTTGGCGCTGCCAGTTTGTTGACCTGGAGCGCAGTCCTTGGCGGAGTTCGAGTTAGAGTTCGTTCCACTCGTGGTGGTCGAATCCGTTCCCTGATCGGTCGTAGTGCTCGGCATTGTCTGGGTCGTCGAGGTCGACGATCCGCCTGTGGTCGTGGTGGTCGATTGCGCAACAGCGAGGCCAGTTGACAGTACCATAATGGCTGAAGCCAAAAGAACCTGTTTCATGATCAACTCCATATTGGAATGTCCCTTCGGTACCGAACTTCGCTGCGAAAAGACGGTTCCAAGAAAAATTCGCAATCGCACGCACCTCACGTTTGGACGGGCCCGCACCACTTGCGCGCGTCGGGGCGAGCGTCAGCGGGTAAGCGACCTAGGCCTTGGATCGACCTTTCTTGAATGATTGCGAAGCCTTGGCTTCGGCAGCAAAGCGTTGTTCTCGAAGTCGCGCAGTTTTTGTATCTCGCGCCTCTCTCTCGGCCGCGTTAGCAATCTTTGCCTCACGGTCTGCGCGCTCCAATCGGTCTTTGTCGACGCTTCGCCGGGACACATTGGCCTCCTACCAGAAGACCGTTGAATTTACAGTTTGCTAAAATGTTCCCCGCGATACGGCATGTTCCACGCAATGTGGCGGACTTCCCGGCTCTTCCGGGGAACCAGCAATGCAAAAGCCCGCTACCGGGAGGCAGGGGCCTTGAGAGACAGGCAACTTGGAGAAGGGCCGGCCCCAACAAGCTTCCTTTTGTAGTACCAATTAGTGCCGCCTTTAGTCAGTCGGCCCCGAGCTGAGGGGCGATGAGCTGGGCGAAGCCCTCACCGCCGACAGTCGCTCACGCTTGTCAAAATGAGCCTCCTGATAGGTCTTCTTCATTCGCTATCTCCCTTCGGCTACCGCATAATCACATACCGCGTTGCCTCGGTTTGGGTGCGTGTCAATCGCAAGCCAAACGCGAGATGGCTAAGGGATTATCACCCCTTTCTCGCCTGCCGCTTTCTTTCTTGTGGCTTGTGCGGAATTCTGGCGGGCTCAACGGAGCTGGAGCCCCTGATGTGACGTCAAAAATTCGAACCCAGCCTATGTCATAGGTTAATGCGCGGCTCGGGCGGCTCCCTTAAGGGTGCGGCATATTCACGTCGGGAGCGTTGCCGCACCCCAAGCGAGCAACCGAACGGGGCCTCAACCCTCTGGCGCTGGGCACTGAGGTCCCGGCCAAGGTCCTGGGTGCGTTCGCGTCTTGAGTTCCCAACTGCCGACCATCAGTCCGGCGCCTCTTTACGGCTACTCGGAACTTTTGAAGCGAATGCAAGTTCGATAATCAACATCAGCTAGGTAGCCAATTTGTCACCCACCTCATCCTTGGATGTCCTTATTCGCAAGCTCCAGAGCATCTCGGATCTCCGAGAGGGCGATATCGAGGTTTTGAAAGGCATCCAGATTCAGGAGAAGGATTTTTTGGCCAACTACGACCTGGTGCGTGAGGGTGACCGCCCTGTCAATTCGTTCGTGGTTTTGGATGGCCTGCTCGGTTCAACCAAACTTACCGGCGATGGCAAACGGCAGATTACATCCTTCTTTGTGGCTGGAGATATTCCCGATCTGCACGGACTGCATCTGTCGGTCATGGATTGCAATTTTACGACCCTGACAGCAGCCAGACTCGGCTTCATGCGACATGACGCTCTTCGCACCATTTGCGAACAGCATCCTCGAATCGCGACGGCTTTTTGGCGGTCGACGCTGATCGATGCAGCGATTTACAGAGAATGGGTAACGAATGTGGGAAGACGCGAGGCATACACGCGCATGGCTCACATCTTGTGCGAACTGATCTTTCGCTTGCGCTCGGTTGGACGCATTCAGGATCACGTCGCGGATCTTCCGATTACCCAGGCAGCACTTGGCGATGCATTGGGCTTGTCTACAGTCCACGTCAACCGAATGCTTCAGGAACTTCGACGTAGGGGCCTCATCGCCACGACGGGGTCAAGAGTGCATGCTCTTGATTGGCCCGGCCTCACTCGTGCAGGTGATTTCGACACGACCTACCTGCACCAAAGGACCCCCGCAGCTTAGTGGTGACGGAAGCTCTCGGATGGCACGATTTTTCTTTGATAGTGGCGATCACGATGTGGTCATCGAGGACGAAATCGGCATCGAATGTGCCGGTCTGGAGGAGGTGCGCCGCGCGGGCTTCGAGGGCCTTATCGACCTTACGAGAGATGTGCTTACCGAGGTGGACGGGCAGCAAGTATTTGTTGAAGTGCGGAACGAAAACGGCGACAGGATTCTGCGGCTGAGCATCTCGCTTCAGATCAAGTTGATGAGATAACGTGCCTGACTTGCTACGTCAGAATGCTGCCGAGTGCCGGCACATCGAATGGCATGAGCGGCGAGGAACGCCGCGTGATCGGACTATCGCCCGAAGACGCCGCCATTTCGACCGACGAACAAGTTCGGGTTCTCCCACACGAAGAAATCGGCAATTCACAGTCTCATACATGGCCCATCCAACCGATTTTTTATCGGTGTCGCGTATTTTTGTATGAAGTTCTGGAACGCGCATTCTCAGCGCTCGTTCATGTTGTCTCAGCAGTGGGTGGGTGTCGACGTGCAAAGAAAAGCGAATGAAGCAAGCCGGGTTGCGAAAGGCCAGGAGCTTGAGGTCGAACATCTTGTCGAGGTCACGGAAATTGACCCCGAGCAGGCCCGAACGCTGCTTCGCAAGCATGGAGCCGATTGGCCGAAGCTCAAAGACGAGGCGGAAGCTCTGAAGAAGGAAGACTAGTCGTCACCTTCCCAGCGGTTGGCGAGAAAGCTGTTCCAGCTCATCCTCATCCGTGATTCCCGCCTGGTAGTAAGCCAGAATGCGTGATGCGCGCCGTTCCCTCTGTTGCGGTTTCGTTTTTAATTTTGCTGCGTGCAAAGACGCGACTGAGCAGGGCAAGTTCTGATGGGGTGAAGGCGTCTCTATGCATCGCATCTCAGCTCCCGTGCGCCACCGTCTCTAGAGGGGGCCGAGGCGGGCTGAAGCTGTGGTTGCAGCCTCTGACGCCGGCCAGCAAGAGATCGCAGAACGGGTCGTCCGGCGCGCGCTAACGCTAGACAAGAAAGAATGTTCCGCGCGTTTTTCGGACACTAAACAAAAAGGCCCAGCCCGAGCCAGCAACGGCCTTTTACCGGTCTACGTGTGATCTCCTTCAACCATATCCGGAAAGCCTCTTCCTTGACGGGAATTTCTGGGCTTGCTGTGCGTTTAAAGTTGAGAATGGCAGTTATGATCTTGGACAGAAAGAATGGCTTGGCGCGCCGAGTTGCCAGAGCCACGAAAGCCCGCCCCAGACAAAGCCGAGACGGGCCGAAGCTGCATCGACAGCCTCGAGGCCCAGACAATGAGAAAGGATTGTAGGCCTGCAGCCAAACCTCTTACCGCAGGGAATGTTCCGCGGCTGTAAACTGTCGGTGGGAGTATCATGACCTTTCGGGATCGACATTCTCGGCCAGTTACGGCAACTCCTTGTCGGCCGTCGAGATGTTGGCACGCGCCATCAAGGCAGCCAAGAGCTCGATCAGCCGCGTGGTCTTCATGTTCGTTGAGAAGGCTGATCCGCAAATCCAGTCCGCTCGGCGCTCTCAAGCTCTCTATGGGCATGCGACGCGGCAATGGCAGCCTGTCCAAAAGCGACGGCTATCTGGTTCAACGCTTTGACAACGTCACCAATGGCGTACATGCCTTGGATGGAAGTCTGCTGATGCTCGTCGACTGTGACATAGCCCTCTTCACAACATCTTGCGCCTACCACCTCGGCGAGTTGAGAATGTACCTTGCACCCCAGTGCCAGATAAATGGCATCGAAGCGGGATGACGTCCCATCTTTCAAAATCGCCTCGCAACCGTCTGCTGTCGGGCAGAGTGTGTCGAGAGCGTCACCGATGACTATGCCTCTTGCCCTCGCGGCACGACGAGTGCTGGGCGAAAAGTCGGATGCGTCGCTTCCAAGCACCGTTATAAGTGGTGTAAACCGACTGAGGAAAATAGCCTCTTTAAAGGCTCTCTCGTCGTGCCCGACGACCGCAATCTTCTGGTCGATCGCCTCATACCCGTCGCATACAGGGCAGAGTCGAACCACACCTGCGGCAATTGCTTCGCGTAGACGCGGAATGACAGGTGTCGTGTCGGTGATCCCTGTCGCCATAAACACCTTGCGTGTCCGGATTGCGCCGATCGAGGTCTCAGCGACGAACCCCCGATAGGCAGGGGCGAGGGAGTAGACCTGCCCCTCAACCAGAGTGGCTCCATACAAGGTGGCGTGACGTCGAAGGCGATCCAGAATATCGGCTCCACTTATCCCTTCGGGAAAGCCAGGACAGTTATGGCTCGTTGGGATCAAGGCGGCACGAGGATCGCCGGCATCGATCACCAGCACGCGATGGCGAAAACGCGCAAGATATTGAGCGGCGGTCAATCCCGCCGGCCCGCCTCCAACGATCAGGACATCTTCGGTCTCGGCGGTCGGTCGGCTGACGTGGCTGTTGTGCATAGTGCGGCGCGTTAACGGCGAACGATTTCGTTCGTGCGATGTTCAAAGGGCGGTCTCGGGACATCTGACTCGATGGCAACAGCGTAGAAATCAGGCTTCAACCCGATCGCAAGACGCCAGGCTCCTCTGTTTCCTTGAGCTCTTCCGTATCCTTGGGCGCGGCGACCAGATCCTGGAATCCGAGAGTAGCGACGAGATAGCCTGCCTCATCATAAACCTTCGTCACCCAACTGGTCGGGTCCACGCCATCGACAATTCCGTCGAGCATGGCCTCCTTGGCAGCGCGCTTGGCCTCTCTGATAGCCTCGTCTCGATCAGCCATATCGGCAAAGATTGCTGGCTGCGACATGCCTTCGATAAACTCGAAGCGAAATTTCGGCATCGGTTGCTCCAGTCACGTGCCAGCGGATCGGCCATTTCTGGCAGGTTTGATGGTCAACGCGGCGGTGTCGAAAAGGATGCAGCGGGTGGTGTGCGCATCACCATCTACCGTCAGGCAGCGTTGCTGCCTGCCATCTCCCAATCGTCCCGCCAACGTGCTCGCACGGCAATCATCAGCGTGGCCGCTTCGGTCATTCCTGTTTGGAATAGCCTGATCAGCTCTCTGGCCACGGCATAGGCGGCCGCCGTGTCAGGCAAAATAGCAAATTCCTGGCACAGCGCGTCAAATGCCGCGCGAAGGATGTTCAGGTCACTGGGGTAGAGAGCGTCCGTGTGCATGCGGATGGTTCGATTAAGCATCAGGCTCCTCCGAATGGGCGAGAGTGCGATCGTCGCTCCCAAGCAGCGAAACCCGTTACACAGCCGCTGACCACGGCTTTATGCGGGGCAGCCCACCAATTGTCATTAAACTATGATGCACTCGGCCGGTGTTCATGCATGAAAATCGCCATATGGCCCATTCATCGCTTAACCTTCGCGCAAGGATGTTGATGGCGAAGCCCTATACTCCAACGCCTATAACTCTTCGCGACTGGCCGCATTATTTAGTCCGACCAAACCGCGGGCAAAATGGGGCAACTCACGAGATCGTTCATGCTGCTGACACTCATGCTGAACAACGTGACATAGACGAAGTTGCCGAAGGAAGCAGAAGAGCACCCGCGTCGGACACAGGAGATGGTGTCGGACAGCTCACCATGGCATCGCGCAACAATATGCCAGCCGTCATCATCGGCGGCTCGGTCCTTGTGCGGCGCAAGCTCAGAACAGCAAAACGTCCACCAACTCGTAACCGGCGCGATTGATGGGGAACAACGTGCAGCGGAACTTACCAAGCGACTGCTTGCCTTTTTCTCGCCAGCAATCGCTGGGGCCGAAGCGGCCGAATCCGAATCGCCACGTCTCCGATATGAGCGAATTGCTGAACCCACCGCTGCGAGACTATCCAAATCGAGACCGTGCTCGCTGCGAGACCATGACATGTGAAGGTCGATGCAGGACACCTGGAAAACGCGCGCTGCTCAACTGTACCTTTTGTTGAATCACGGCGGGGCGGTATGATGCCTCGTGGGAACCAGGGGCACTGCCGCGAGTTCTTTGGAATGGCAAATCATTCGGTCACAAGCGTGCTTACCTCAATTGGCACATTGACCTCCCGTCCCGCTGCATTCCTGGTCTTGTTGGCTTACGCCATCCTTTGGATGATCTTCGAGCGACAGAGCTTGGATTGGCACGGAGCCGCAACATTGTTTACTTGGGCGATGACGCTGTTCATCCAGCGCGCGGAGCACCGCGACACTCAAGCGATCCACGCCAAGCTTGACGAGATTCTGCGGTCAGATCACGCGGCTTCAAACATCACGCGGATCGATGATGAAGAGCCCGAGGAGATCGAAAAGCATCGCCATCGCCAGCAGCGGGGCGATTGACGTGCAGCCTCTCGGTTCCGTGGCGTCAGGCGCCCGCAAGAAGACCTCCGGCATTGAGCTTTGGCGAAAGGTGCTCATCTATCTGGCCATCGCCACCATGACCAGCCTGCTCACGGTGTTGATCATAAATCTTACTCCAGAGCCGCGCGTTCTACGATCAATCGTTCCCCATCGTTTCGACGCTACGGATCCCCAATTTTCCAAGACGATGAGCAGCTATTCGCAAGGGCAGATGTTCGATTCCAATGCGGTCCAAACTCTCATCAACGGAGACGAAATATTTCCGTCAATGCTGCAAGCAATCGGGGCGGCTCGATCCAGCGTCGACATGGAAACATATATTTATTGGTCAGGAGCCATCGGCTACGAGTTCGCGATCGCATTGGCGGCGAAGGCCAGCGAAGGCGTGGAAGTCCGTGTGAACGTCGACTGGGTTGGCAGCCTTCCCTTCGACGAGGACTTGATCCACATCATGACCACTGCCGGTGTGAGATTCGAACGCTATCGGCCTTTACGCTGGTATACGTTGGACCGAGTAAACAACCGAACCCATCGCAAACTGCTGATCGTCGATGGCCGGATAGCATTCACTGGCGGCGTCGGCATTGCCGATAATTGGCGCGGGAACGCACGCAACTCGAATGAATGGCGCGACACGCACTACCGGATCGAAGGACCCGCCGTGTCCGCATTCCAAGCGGCGTTCGCGGAAAACTGGCTTGAGACGACCGGCGAGACATTGCAGGGCGGGAAGTTCTACCCTGCAGTTGCGCCCGCTGGTGGGATCGATGCCCAGTTGATACTTTCTTCGCAGCCAAACGGCTCGGAGAACATGGAGTTGATGATGTTGGCAGCAATAGCCGCGGCCAAGGATCATCTGCGCATCGGCATGGCCTACTTCGTGCCCGACGACATAGCCCTGCAGCAGATTCTTGATGCAAGGAAGCGAGGCGTCTCGGTCGATGTCATCGTTCCCAATTGGCTGACGGATGTGCCCATAGTGCGAAAGGGTTCACGTTATTTCTGGGGCGAATTGCTCAAAGCCGGTGTGCGCATTTTTGAGTTTCAACCCACAATGTACCACCCGAAGCTCTTGATCGTCGATGAGGTCTGGGTGAGCGTTGGCTCGGCCAATTTGGATGAGCGTTCCCTGCGCCTCAATGACGAGGCCACCCTGAACGTCTACGGCATGGAATTCGCGCGAACGCAAATAGACATCTTCAACGAGGACCTGAAACGATCAAGGCCAGTCAGTCTGGAAGAATGGCAAGCGCGTCCACTAAGCGAAAAGGTCACCGACTACTTTGCCAGCAGGCTACGCTCGCAGCTCTAACGATGGCGAGGTTCCAGAGATGCAGAAGTCTCCGCGAGATCGCGCGGCATCGTACGCTTAAGACGCTCGCCAAGTCGCCATCGAACGCTGAGCCGTGGATCGTGGAATGACGGTGAGAGAGACTAGCCGACCGCCAAGACCGGCCTTTTTCGCAGCCGCGCCCGCATGACGACCAGCAGAACCGTTTCGTCTTTCATGCCACTCTGGAATAATTTTATGAGCTCGGCCGCAATCTGCTCGGCGTTGTAAGAGATCAGTTGAATCTCTGCTTCCCCGCAAAGCTTCTTGAGGACCGATTCCAGCAATCTCAACCCTTCAGGATAGATAGGTTGATCACTGGCGGTGTCGTAGGTCATGTACGCCCCTTTGACTCGACTTAAATCAAGGCCGCAGATGCTGGGCGGCGAGCCCATGCATGACTCGTTTCTGGGAAGAGGTCATTAACTTATGCAAGTTCGAACATGGCGCCGGATTCACCAACTGCAGGGGGATGAACCAACAAAGGGCAGCATGTGTACGGATCGAGCTGGAGCAAGTCGTGAAAGCCCCTGCCGCCAGGCCTGTTAAGTCCGGACGGTGTTCCTGCATGGTGCTGCAGGCGAGCGAGAGAGCCTAAAAGAATTCAATCACCTTACGGCTTCTCTTTTTGAGAGCCGGGATGGGTTTGCGATGCATTCGCGGCTGCGCCGGCGGTGATTTCACCGGATGCTGTGCAAGCCTTGCTTGTCTCAGCCGCGCCGTCTTCTCGGCGCGTTCGGCTCGTTCAGCGTCCAGCATCTCTTGGCTGATACGTTTGGCGCGGTCGTATCTTTCCTTGTCGTGATTGCGAGTCACGGACACCTCCTAGCCAGCAACAAAAATCCTGCGAACCTTTTTGGTGACACGCGGCTTGCGTTGGCTGGGACCGGGCGTGATGGCTTGTGCGAGGCGAGCCTCCTTCAACCGCGCCGTCTTGGCGGCGCGCTCAGCACGTTCCTTGTCGATAATGAGTGCTGCAGCGGATGTGGTATTCTCGTTGCGACCGTCATGATTGATCCGCGGCATCTCAGTGCCTCGCCCCGATTCTTGTCGCCCGTAGTGCCATTTTGCACCTGCGTCCCGCCCTAAACTGGTCTATTGCCGCTTTGAGTGACGTTTCGGTTGCATGTTCCGGTTTCTCGCCCGGCTGGTTGTCGTTGGCAGCTTGTGTCATGGCCATCTTGGTTCTCCTAGGGGGCCGAACTTCGATATGACACAAGTGTTCCAAGGCAACTCGCAAGCTGCAGGGCTATTTTCGATGTAAGGAACGCGCGGATGCTAAGTGTGATCGGAGCACTGTGATAGGGGGCCGTAGCTGGAACTATGAGAGCACAGATAGCGTCGGCGCCTGAACATGAACGGCGGCCTTCTCCCCTCTCGCAAAGAGCCTGGTGTCGACGATGAACTTTTCTCGCGACGCGATCGTTCACACTTTGCTGGAGCAAGGGACCCCACGGAAACGTTATAAGCTCGGTATTGCATAGAATTCGGCCCTAGGGTCGTTGAACCACTACCGGGGGTCTCTGCAGTCAACCTACAGGCAGCCGCAGGTCAAAACGAGGAGCACGGTTCCAAGCGCATACGGAACCAGAAGCAAGCCTATCGTCACCCAGAAAGCTGGCTCTGCCAAGGCGGCCATGTCCTTGCGAAACTGCTCCATAGGACTACCCCGGCAACTTCGACAAACGAATAGAGCTAATCTGGTAAAGCCTACGGCCCACTTTTGGCATCTTCGACCTCCAGCGCATCCATGAGGGCTGTCGCATCGCTGGGTTGGCCATCGGCGCCACCCTGCACGTCACTTCGGGCGTTCTTTAGCGCTTGCTCGATCGCATGTTCAATGTTTCCGAGCTCGTCCTCACGCACCTCGCGACCATAACCGGCCGCTTCGGCGTCCTGCTCGAATTGCTGGGCCAGCACGGCGAAGCTCACATCCTCTTTGCCAGCAAGAGTGCCGACATTCTCCTGCAGCCAGGTTTCAAAAAACTCTTTGGTCGCGTTCACCGGATAACTCCTCCGCCGGATTAAGCGCGGCGGTTCCGCCACGCCTTCACTTTCCCATGGGGTATGCTCATGGTGGGCTTGGCTGATGATCCCGATAATTCGTCTGCGCGGCGACAACTCGTCAGACGATCGCTCGAAATTCCACGATCGAAGCCTGGTCTCGGCTGACGAAAATTCCCATCATCTGCATAGGAACCTCCTTCGACTGTAGCGGGCAGCCGAAACTCAACAGCTCGGCCGTCTAATCCTTGACATATGCCCCAGGCTGACGACCGCCTCTGGGCGCCTTGGCGTCTTTCGAATGCTCGGCCATCGCAGGGCCTGCTCCGGAGACTTTCTCTGCGGCCGGTGACGGTGTCGCCGGCTTAGACGAGGTCCGGCTGTCCGATTTTTCGGGGCGTGGTGATATGCCAGCTGAAGAATTGTCTGAAGAAGTCATGGCTCGTTTCCTTAGCTGCGAAACTTCCTTACCAACCTCCGAAATGCCCTGACGTTCCATTGCGATCCCTTCGTGCGATAAGATCTCCGCAGGTGAACATGCCTCGACCCTGGAGCGCATCAGCTACGGGTAGATTTCGCAAGTGAACCGTAAAATGCCAAGCCGCTCGGGAGAGATACAGCATAGCCCTACATGGCAGCGCGGGCATCAGAATACGAGCCGACGCGAAACAGAGATCCATCCGTCGCCGAACCCGCGACAGGCAGCAGGTCCGGTCATTTCTGCAGAAATGCGTTTGCCAGCTGAGACACAGCGGCAGTGCCCGCACCGCGATATTCTCTCCTGGTGCCAAGAGCCTGATTGCAGCGCCGACCAGCAAGGCTCGCGATACAGGCTGACTCCGCGGTTCAACCGATGAGGAACAATATCTCCCTTTGAAAGTTCTGGCCGACCCATGACGGAGATATGAAATGTCAGAATCGCGCGAATGGCTTGTCCAATGGCTCAGGGATGCTCACGCCATGGAAGAGCAGGCCGAGACCATGTTGAATGGGCAGTTGAACCGAATTGAGAACTATCCTGAGCTCAGCGAACGGATTCGCCAGCACGTCCAGGAGACCAGGCAGCAGGCTGCTCGGCTGGAAACCTGTCTCGACCGCATCGGACAAGGATCTTCCACACTGAAGGATGCCGGCGGCAAGCTGACGGCAATGGCGCAGTCGCTCAGCGGTGTCTTCGCCGGTGACGAAGTGATGAAAGGATCGCTTGCAAGCTACACGTTCGAGCACATGGAAATCGCCTCCTACACAATCCTTATCGCCGCTGCCAAATCGCTGCGTGAAGCAGAGGTCGCCCAGGTCTGCGAAGAGAACCTGCGTGAGGAAGTCGCAATGGCGGACTGGTTGAAAAGCCATATTCCAACGACAACCGAGCAGTTCCTGGCGCGGGCCGACTCGGAGAGTGAAAACGCCAAGCGTTGATCAGCCGGTAGCGTATCGCTAAACAAGCTCGCGCCTTGCGCCGAAGCTCGGCGCAAGGCGCATCGAGGTAAGCCGTTACCGCTGAAAGGCACTTCAAAGTAGGCAGTGCGTGAGTAAGTTTTCCGATTAGCTCTCCGTGCCGCGATAGTATCCTTGAGGCCAATTGAACTTGAAATTCCGGACGGAATTCTCTGCCATGTGCCGCTCCTTGAGAGCCCGCCGAACTGCCCATCATACGGATGTTGCTATCGCCCACTTTTTGGCGACAGTTCCCCATCCCCAACCATCTCCGCCAGCCGGCTGAGGAAGTCCACCAAAGCAGCTTGCGGCTCGTCGATTTCGCCGACCACGACCGAAATGCCCCAACGTCCAAGCACGGCCTCCTCCACAGGGTTTCGGCTGGTCATGAAGATGAACGAGGGCGGGCGATCTTTCTCATAGCCGGACCGATGCCACGTCTGCCAGAGACGGTGCAGCAGCAACCGAATGTTTGGGTCGGAAAGGCTATAGCCAATGAAGAGGATCGTGCTGCCGAGCGCATCCGAGCGAAAACGCACGTCCAGCGGAGAATTGAAGGAGAGACGATCGAGGTAGTCCGTTTCGGTGAGGACGAGGGACGAATCCTCGTCGAAATCACCATGGAACTTGACGATGTGGGTAATGCCTTGGCGGGCCTGCGCCACATCGCGTGCATTGGCCACTTTCACGTAGTCCCGACCGTATATCTCATAAGCCAGTTCCAGATTCCGATCATAGTTAGTTGTGTAGATGACAGGGAAGTCGAGCCTCACGATGAGACGATGCAACTCGGATTTCTCGATCCGGTCCTTGGGGACGGACCAGTTTCTGTCCATCCAACTGCGAAGTGGCCCGATGCTGCCATGCTTGATGCGATAGTACTCGGCCAGGGTTTGAAAACGATCGCGTCGCGTGGAAAATTCGTCGTCGACGCCGAGCTCCTTTGCCATTCGCTCTATCAGCTTCTCCCAGGAGGGTAATCCAACGCTGATCGAAACCCCTGCCCCAACAAACAGAATTGCGCTGCGATGCCGAATTGCGTTGGCGAGCGAATCTACAGGGTCATCGTTCATCACGTCTTTCGAGGCCACCCGCGCAGGTCGACCTTCCTCCCTCACATCTGGTCGTTATTAGGCTCCTTGGTGATCCCCACCTGCCTGGCCAGCTCGGAAAACGGTGGCACACTCGCTTCGAACTGCTCGGTGTTAGCCAGCCGCAAAAGCCGCAAAGGGAAACACACTGCGTCGCGGTTAGCCGGCGACATATCCTCGAAGAGGCGCTCATCAACCGTGAAGGAGGCTTCCGCGTTTTTCAACGCCGTGTCGATATCATCGACCGAGAGAAGGCCTCTGCGGACCAAGGCGTTATTGACGGCCGCGACCGCCATAAGCAAACCTTCCAATTGCAGGTTGGCGACGTTCATGGGCCATTGTCCTTCATACCATTGGGAGCCCGTCGATAGATAATCCTGCTCCGGAGGCCTTGTGCCGTGCCGGTGATGGAGTTGCCGGCTTGCTAGAGCGTTTCGGCTGCGCGGCGACGCCGGGATTGGCATCTGATGGCGCCCTTGGATCTCCGCTGGGCTGCTGGACAACTCTCCACATGCCTCGAGGTTCCGGATCGCCATGGCAACCTTGCAAAGGCAGAGGCAAGGCTTCTCGCTGTCCTACCGTCGGGCGCACCAGGTGATCGCGGTTGGGTCTTCAGACTGCGATTCAAAAAGCGCGATGCATGGTTCCTCCGCGAGCTCGAGCCGCCTTCGGCAGTAGATGCCTGCCGCGCCCGCTCGTAGCCAAAAGCAACCGCCGCAAAGCGTTCGGCAACTTTAGAGCTCCGACAGTGCCTCCCAGACGGGCCACATAGAAACGACCAAGCTGATGCCTGCTACAGGTCTCGGGATCTCGTTTATCGGCGACATCAGGCAGCGGCGCTCCGCAGGTCAGCAGATCCGATGGATGGGAACAACCCGGCACCGTGATGGTTCGGTGGCATCAAAAGGTGATAGAGAACGATGTGAAAAGCTTAAACAGCACACAGAAGCCACAGATCGTGAAAAGGCGATCGAAGCTCTCTACTTTGCGCGCAAGTGCGGCCTCACCAAGGAAGAGGCACTCAAGATGCTCAGGGAAGCCCAAATCAGGATCGATGATGGACCCAAAAGCCGCTCCGGCAACCGAACTTAAAAGCGATCGTCGAGCGCTCATCTCAGCCAGCGGCGGCGCATGATCTTCTTCACCTCCGACACGCATTTCAACGATCCCCGCATTCTGCGGCTCGACCCCCGCCCCTTCAGTTCATTGGTGGCGCACGACCAGGCACTGACTGAACTTTGGAACGAGACTGTTGCTCCAAATGACGAGGTTTGGCACCTCGGCGACTTCGCCAAGGGATCGGCCGAGACAGTGTCTTCGCTGCTGTCCTGCCTCCACGGCACCAAACACCTGATCATCGGCAACAACGACGGCATGGTAACGCTCCGCGCTTCGGCTTGGGCTAGCGTGCAACACTACAAGGAGCTAACTGTCGAGGGCAGTTTCTTGGTTCTTTGCCACTACCCGTTCCGCACCTGGAACAAGATCGGCAAGAAATCGATAAACCTGCACGGCCATTCTCATGGCCGGCTGAAGCCAATGACGCGCCAGCACGACGTCGGCGTCGACGCCTGGGATTTTCGCCCAGTCACCTTTGCTGCCATACAGGCCAGGCGCCGCCGAGATTGAGGTTAGCGCAGCAGATGGCGAACGATCGATGTCTTCACGTGGTGATGCTAGCCGCAAACAGGATTCCAGAATCCTGCCCCTGGAGTATTGCAGCCATGCTGGAACGCACCGCGAGTAAACTGGGACCGAGGAGCGCCCCACCCGTCTGCACAGCCGTGGGACGGCGCCGACCCCCGTCGTCAACACGGCGCTCCACTGGCGCCCCAATCGTTCATCCACCTCGCTTGAAACGAGCTTCAATCGCCGTCCTTGGCGACCTCAGTGCCACATTCTCTCTCTAAGCCACTTAAGAAACCTGTTCCCTCCGATTGACCGGCGGACTCTGGCGGCAGCCCACTGCCCTCTGAACGTGGTTCCGACATGGCAACTGCAGACGATGTCGTGCAACTCCCCGTCAGACAGTTCGAAGAAGCGCTTTGCTGCCCCATAGGTGTCATCCTTCAGGCCTAACGCACGCAGTAGCGGGTCCTCGAAGGCCACTGTAATTGGCGAGCCCTCACCGCGCGCTGCGTCGCGAGCTTCCCGCTTCAGATGCTCAGTGCCGGTAAGCGCTGTCAGGCGTCGCTCGGGATGTTGTTCCAGCAATTCTGCCCAGCGCTCAATGCGCTGTTGCCGGGTCATGATCGGGTATGTCGACAGGGGTTCTACTTCTGCAATTGTCTGCAGTTGGCTTAAAGTTTGGTGTTCCATCGTCGGCTCCTTTGGTCGAAGTCCCTTCCCCTCAAAAATTATCGCGCGCCGACGCGCTGACAAGAGCTGGTAAGGCGGCCACTTGCCCGACAATGATTGCGAAACAGCGCATTGCTCCGCCGGCGCGCGAAACGATATCCCATGCCAAATCAGACCGAAGCCGTTCAGAACGAACAGCTCGCCACCCGCCTACAACAACAAATTAAATTAGTAATGCCTTATGGAACTTTGAGGCTGGCGTTTCATTTGATCGGCATGGAGGCCTCTGTAATCCAAAGTGCCGGGATGAGAGCGAACGTGTCGCTGCGCTACTCGCTGGTTCTGCCGATATACAACGAGGAACAAGTGCTGCCTCGTCTGATCGAGCGGATCAGGTTGCTAATCCACCAGCTGGACGGTGAGACAGAGGCTATTTTCGTCGATGACGGAAGCCGCGATGGCAGCGTCACTTACCTTCGGCGTGTGGTCGCCGCCGAGCCTCGTTTTCGGCTGATCGAGCTTTCCCGCAATTTTGGGCACCAGATAGCAATCACAGCCGGTATGGACGCCGCCCAGGGGGATGCCGTCATCGTCATGGATGCCGATCTCCAAGACCCACCCGAGGTGGTTCTCGATCTGGTGGCGAAGTGGAAGGAAGGTTTCGAAATTGTCTATGCCCGGCGCGTTAAACGCGAGGGCGAATCCTGGTTCAAGCGCTTCACGGCAAGTCTCTTCTATCGCTTGCTGGAAAGGATGACGACCGTTGACATTCCGCGCGACGTTGGAGATTTCCGGTTGGTCGGTCCGAAAGCGCTGAGAACTTTCAGGCAGATGCCCGAACAGGATCGCTTCGTCAGGGGCATGTTTGGCTGGATGGGGTTCAAGCAGGCGTCGGTGTCTTTCGAGCGCCCGGCACGAGCCCATGGCCAGACCAAATACCCATTCTGGAAGATGGTGCATCTTGCTGTGCACGCCATCGTCAGTTTCTCGGAGCAGCCGCTGCGCCTGGCGCTCTGGGGTGGCTTGGCCATTTCTGCGCTGGCCGTAGCCTTTGGTGCCTACGCCATCTACGCCTGGGCCTTTGAAACCGGCATTGTTGCCGGCTGGACATCCACCGTGATGATCGTGTCGCTCCTGTGCGGCATCAACCTCTTCATGACCGGCGTGGTCGGATTGTATGTCGGCAGCATCCACGCCGAAGTAAAACGGCGCCCGCTTTACGTGATCGATCGCCTCACCGGCTTCGACCGGCCGATGTCTGCCGTCCCGGGCAAGAGCCGCCGCTCGCCTCGAAAATCCCGGATTGGAGTCCCGGCCAATGTCCGAACCCTTCGACAGCTATAGATTCAATTATGGTGAGACGGTCCAGGGATCGATCCGCTTTTCAGGGCTTAAGCACGACTTCTTTCTCATGGCGAAGGCCGAGTTGCTGCGACGCGTTGTGATCGAGCGGGGGCTTCGTCATGCCGGCTCGGAAGTACGGGTGCTTGATGTCGGCTGCGGCGTAGGTGTGCTCCATCCCTATCTCAAAGGCGCCTTCGAGTGCCTGGACGGCTGTGACATCTCGCAGGAATCGATCCTGCGTGCGAGGCAGGAAAATCCGAGCGTCACATACAGGGCCTGCACCAGCCTGAACCTGCCATACGACAATGGGGTCTTTGATCTGGCCTTCGCCAGCTGCGTCGTCCATCATGTACCGCCAGCTTCCTGGCTCGGGTTCATGCGCGAGATGCGGCGCGTCGTGCGCCCGGGCGGTGTCGCCTGCATCATCGAGCACAATCCCTATAACCCGCTGACGCGTCTGGCTGTGTTCCGGTGTCCCTTCGACCATGACGCGGTGCTGCTCAGCGCAGCCAAAACAGCGTCCCTCCTTCAAGAAGCAGGCTTCAGCAACATCCGATCCGAGCACTTCCTGCTGCTGCCGTCGGGCAGGTCCTTGGCCCGAAAAGTCGAACGCGCGCTCGCCCCCCTGCCGCTGGGGGCACAGTATGCGTGTAGTGCGCATGCATGAGCATCGGCCTGCCGGCGACGACTCCCTGAAGCTACTGGCACGCTTCGGCCTGGTCGGCATCGCTGCCACACTTCTGTATGCCGCTTTGGTTGCTGCTTTTTCCAAATCGGAGTGGCTCGGTTTAACGCCCATCCATGCCTCGCTTGGGGCATATGCCGCAGCCACCCTGTTTTCGTATCTGGCTCACAAATCCCTGACGTTCGTGTCGGGCCGATCGCATCGAACTGAAGCTCCGCGTTTTCTCCTGCTGGGGGCAACAGGCTTGGCCATTGCCTATGGGGCGCCGGCGTTGCTGACGGTAAAGCTGGGCTTGCCGCTCATCATTCCCGTGCTGATTACGTGCTTGCTTGTCCCCGGCATCAATTTCTTCGTGCTTGACCGGTGGGTTTTTGCCGGACGCATTCCCGGTCGGCACGGCAATCGCTCCCGCCAGAGGCAATAATGCTCTAAATGGCGTCCAGTCGAAACGACACCAATTTGATGGAGCGCTTGTAAATGTCGCTGGCGGCCTGGCTGGGCGGGATCCCGTCGAGATAGTCAAAGGTCATTTCGAACGTGCTGGCGTTCGAAAAAGCTGCATGCGGAATGACGAACGAGACGGTCATCGGTTGCTTGCCCGACAGTGTGACCTTATGCACGGACACGCCATGCACCGAGATTATTACCCTCTGCGTCGTCTGTGGCGGACGAATGACAGCGGCCATTTGTAGCGTTGCCTTGAGACCGTCGCGAAGCGGCGGTATCTGCAGGCGAAGCCGCGAGGTCTCGCCCAGTGAATGCGTGCCGTCGGCTACCGGCCCCGACCAGCCACAAACTTTCATGCCGGCTGCCCGTTTGGCGCCATCGGACCGGAAGGACACTGTCTGGCCGAGTGAGTAGCTGCCAATGGCATCGCGGTTGAGGCATGTCGTCGTGCGGTCGATGTAATAGGCACGATAGTCGGCGTGGACAGTCGGATGGAGAGCCAGCGCAAGGATGGCGAGTTCGGACACGGCCAGAACCGCGGCGAGCGCGTAAGCGCCAAGCGAGATGGCGCGTCCACGGGGATTGAGGGTGTCAGACCAAAGCAAGGTAGCCTCCAATCCATGCCGCCGTCATGAAATAGCAGGCGACCAGGAAGAGAACCAAAGCGGCGAGCCAGATCAGTTTCGACGCCGACAACAGGACGGCCATCAACATTATCAGAGGCGCCAGCCCAATGACGTATCTGACCATGGAGGCCAGATTCGTTATCAATGGCACGAGAATGCAGATCGCGCAGAAGACCCCAGCGCCATATTGCTTGCGAGCCACCAGCACGACTGATAGCGCCAGCCCGATGATCGCTGCGAGCGCACTCCATTGCGGCGCCGTGGGCAGCCACCCGGTCTTGGGAAATGCTGAGAGCCCGTCCCATAGAAACAGGAGCGGGTTCCCAGCCACTCGTCCAAAGGCGCGTTGGACGTGCAGAAACGCAAAGCCGTCACCGACAGTGACATACAAAAACAGGATGTAGGCAAACAAGCCGGCAGGCGAGATAAAGATAGCGACGAGCAGATCCGGTCGACCGAGCACCCAACGCGGAAAGGAGAGTGGTGAGCCGCCCCGTTCTCGATGCTGCTGGAACATTTGAATGACGGTCGCAAAGACGACAAGGACCCCAACGAGCCTCGTTGCCGAAAGGAGCGCTGACGAGATGCCAGCGACGGCATAGCTGGAGCGTTTGAGTGCCAGGAAGACAATCGAGGTCAGGAGCACGAAAAGAGGTTCGGAAAGGAAAGTTGTGAAGTGGAAGGAGAACGGGCCGCTAAGCAGAAAAGCGCAGTACAGTACATAGGCCCGCATGTTCTTCTCCAACAGCGGCCATGCCACCAGACACGCGGCGTAGCTGCATGCAATCGAAGTGATCGTCGCGACCAGTATCGTGGCGAAGGGGAAAATCGCCCGGATCACCGCTACCAGCATCGGATAGAATGGAAAGAAGCCCCATCGTCCGACGTTGCTTTGGTTTGGGATGGGAAAGCGCTCGTAGCCGCGTTCGGAAATATCCAGATACCAGTGGCAATCCCATCGGCAGAGCGCACGAGCATAAGACTCGAAGCCTGGTTCTGCCAACGTTGAAGCAACAGCGGCATAACGAATAGCAAGGCCAGTGAAACCGAACAGGAGCGGGACTGCCACCACCGCTGCCGCTACCATGTGGCGCTTGTTGATTATGTAGTCGGGGAAAATCTCGACATGCGCTGGATCCTTCATCGACAGCGCATGGCCGGGGCTTTTGATGGCCGTGAGGAGATTGTCAGTCCTGGCTTTTTTCATCGCCGAGCACCGGCGGGGCGCGTTCCCATGCCCTGATGGGGGCCAGCTTCGGCCGTGACCAAACCGCCGACCGTGGCCTTGCCATCTTCATCGTCGTCGAGCAGTTCCAGACGGGTGACGCCGCCCACCCTCACCTCGTGGCCAAAATCGATGCCAGTCTGTTCCCGCGCCATTTGAGAGATTCTGGAGCGCGGTCGGCGGTCGTCAAGAGGTTGCTAATATTCGAGCGGCGATGGGAAGGCACCTTTGAAGCGCGTCGAGAACACGATATCATGCGTGCCTCGGCGGCCGGACGAGCTATCGCGCAGCCTTGACACCGGGATGGTCGCCCGACAAATCAAAGGTCCGCACCGAATGCTCCTTCTGTGCGACGTCGAATGCCCACGGGCGGAGGCGCAAAGACCGAGATCGCCTTTGGATGGACCTTGAAATGGCCTGGTGTCGAGGTGACGATCTCACCATCGGTGTTGACCGGCATCGGCTTCTCCGTCTCGATGTCGAACTCGACGCACCTAGCCGTGCGCACCTCTCGCCAGGCGCCATGCCTTCCAGACCGGAAGGAGCGGAGCATCAGCGCCAGCTTCCAAAGGTTCGTCATTTCCAAGCTATAAAGATCGAGATGTCCGTCATCGATCTCGGCCGTCTCTTCCACCACGTTGCCGCCGCCGTAATGACGACCGTTTCCCACCGCAATTTGGTAGGTTTCGACGTCGGTCGACGTGCCTTTCTCAACAATCTTCGCGTGGAACCGCGTGGCCCGCGTCAACACTTTCATCGCCGCCAGCGCATAGCCGAGCCTGCCGAAACGCTTCTTCAAAGTGGGATCCAGACCCTTCGCCAGTTCAGTGCTGAGTCCGATACTCGCAACGTTGAAGAAGGCATTGCCATTGACCGTGCCGATATCGATCTGCCGGAGTCGGCCCTGCGCGATCACGTCAGCGGCCTGCAGAAGATCCATAGGGATGTCGAGTGTGCGAGCGAGGTCATTAGCCGTTCCCATAGGAATAATGCCCATCGGCAGGCTGCTTTCCACTACAGCCATCGCCGCCGCCGACACCGAACCATCGCCACCGCACACGACCACAAGGTCGGCCGTTTGGCGTAAGCGAACGATGTCACGAGCGATCTCCGGCAACGCCTCGAACTTTTCGACAGCGACAGAAAGCCGGCCGCGCTCCAGCCGCTCCACAATCGGGGCGATCAGCTCTTGGCCGCGCCGCGCCTTTGGATTGAGGAGCAGCAATGCGCGCCTTGTGGCTAATTTGCTCATTCAAAGATCGATCCGATGGTCATGACGCATGCACATAGGGCGGTTGCTCATTCGACCGCAACCGAAGCTTTCGACTCAAACCGGACCTACCTCCGCCGCGACGTTGCGAACGGCGCAATTTGCGACATCCAGCGGTCCCCAGGATCGCTATTCGAGTTCGTGGACCGTCACGCCGGCACAGCCGTCTTGGCAATCGCATAGGTGCTGGCGATGCGTGAGATAGGCCACTTGGCCGGCACATGTCATTCCCCAAACAACTTGAAACCTCCTCGGAGTGAACATGGTCGAAGGTTTCCATGATCATCGGCGCGCCTATCTATCGCGCGAAAGCTTGAAAGCGCGGTCGATCGCATCGCGGATATGTCCCGGGGCGGATTTCAGATCGTCCTTCGGCGCGCCGCTTTGCTCCGGAACGTTGCCGCGCCCCGCTGGAGCCTGCGACAGAAGATGCGCTCAAGCCCATTGCCGGAGAGATTTAAATCGGCAGGACCAGATCGGCCTGGCTCCTGTAAAATCTGGAGCCGGGTCGCGATTGGCCGGAACCAAACAGAACAGCCGTAATTATCAGCCGAAGGGACCGCAACCGCATAGGAAGGGGAACGATGGCTGAAATTCTGGATTTCGAACTTGGCAGTTCAAGGTTGTGCGTCAAACGTGCCGAGAAATCGTTGAAGCGCGCAAAGGAAGAAACGGACAGGAAAAATGGCGTGGTGAAACCGCGGCAGCCGGCGCGTTGCTGGTCGAGGAAAGGCACGGGCCGTTCGTCCAGCGCATCCACGCATTTTTTTCTGGAAGTTTAATGCTTTAGTATCTGGCTGAGGAACAACTTGGTTCGATCATGGCAAGGGTGGCCGAAAAACCCGTCGGGCGTGCCCTCCTCGACGATCTGCCCAGCGTCCATGAAGATCACCCGGTCGGCAACCGCACGAGCAAAACCCATCTCATGTGTTACACACACCATGGTCATGCCGTCCCGAGCCAATCCCGTCATCGTCTCTAGCACCTCGGAGACCATTTCCGGATCGAGTGCGGAGGTCGGCTCATCGAACAGCATGACAGCCGGTTCCATGCACAGGCTGCGGGCAATCGCCACGCGCTGCTGCTGTCCGCCGGACAGCTGGATGGGGAACTTGTTCGCCTGTTCGGGAATGCGGACCCGCTCGAGGAACTTCAGCGCGGTCTTGCGCGCCTGCTTTTCCGATACGCCCTTCACCCACATTGGGCCGGCCATGCAGTTCATCAGCACCGTCATGTGCGGAAACAGGTTGAAGTGCTGGAAGACCATGCCGACGTTGGAACGCACGGCGGCAACGTTGGTCATCTTGCCATGTAAGGCAACGCCGTTGACGACAATGTCGCCCTCTTGATGCGCCTCCAGGCGATTGAAGCAGCGGATGAGGGTTGATTTGCCGGAACCCGAGGGCCCGCAGATCACGATCCGCTCGCCCTTGTGGACGATCAGGTTGATGTCCTTCAGCGCCTGGAATTGGCCATACCATTTGGAAACGGACTTGGCTTCAATGATGGCGGGGGCGCTCATCGCACCTTGCTCCTGTGGTAATGCCGTTCGATCCGCGATTGGACCAGTTCGAGGCAGATCGACAGCATCCAGTAGATCATCGCTGCCGAGATCAGCATCTCCATGTGCTGGAAGGTCTTCTGTCCGAGGGTGCGCGCCAGGAACATCAGCTCCCACACGCCGATGACCGAGACCAGCGAGGAATCCTTCAGCATCGAGATGAACTGGTTGCCCGTTGGCGGAATGATGACCGGCAATGCCTGCGGCAGGATGATGCGACGCATGGTCAGCGTGAAGCCGAAGCCCATGGAGCGCGACGCCTCCCACTGGCCGCGATCGATGCTCTGGATGCCGGAGCGGAAGATCTCGGTCATGTAGGCGCCGTAGCAGAGCGATAGCGCCAGGATGCCGGCCGGAACCGCATCAATGACAAAGCCGAGCTGCGGCAGCCCGAGATAGATCAGATAGACCTGCATCAGCAGGGGCAGGCCGCGAAAGAAGGAGGTGTAGAAGCTGGCGATGGCGTAGGCGAAGCCATTGTTGGAGAGCTTGGCGACCGCTCCCGCCACCGCGATGACCGAAGCGATGACGATGGAAATCGCCGAGACGTAGAGCGTGGTGACAACGCCCTGGCTGATCAGGAACGGCAGTTTCTCTCTGATAAAGGGCAAGCTGAGATGGAACGTCTCGAAGAAGCCAACAAACAGGAGCAGCAGTTCGAGCCATACGATGCCGATCTGGAACTTGAGCGGCGCGAAGCCGATCAACACGACATTCAAGGTGAAGATCACCGCTATGGCGAAAGCAATGGCAAAGCGGCCGTAGAAGCCACTCACCGACGGTTCGCCGATCACGGGGCGCATCAGTTCGGCAAAGCTGGTGCTCGACATGTTGAAAGCCATGAAGAGAAGCAGAACGACGCCGAACATCGTAGCCACGAACCAGGGTTTGTGGACGAGGACTTCGGCTTCGACGGTATCCGGATAAAGCATCTTTGAGCACCGGCTGTTCGGCGGCCTGCCCGGGGGGCAGGCGCCTTTTAAGGGGGCTAGTTGGTCTTCGAGTAATCCTGCCCGTACCACTTTTCGGAAAGCTTGCTCAGCGTGCCATCCTCCTTCATCGCTTTCACGGCGTCGCCGATCTTGGCGGAGAGTTCGGGATCGCCGCGTTCGGTGGCGATCGCCAGCGGCTCGTAAAATACTGGGTCGCCCAGCTGCTTGATCGGGTAACCGGCCTTCTCGGCGTCGAGGATCGACGGCAGTGAAGAGACCACCGCGTCCAGGCGCACGCCGTCGCCGAGGCGGAGGTCGTCAAAGGCGGTCGTCGAATTCTCGTAGGAGCGGACCTCCTTCGGGTTGAGCTTGTACTCGAATGGCGGCGCGCCGGCGGCGTCGAGCGTCAGATCCTTCTTGGCATAGGCCTCGAAGGTGGAGGTGCTGGTGGCGCCGACCACCTTGCCGTCGAGATCTGCCAGCGTCTTGGCCTTGCTGTCCTTGTGCACGGCAACGGCCGCCGGCGTGTAATAGTAGACCGCCGGAAAATCGAAGATCTCGGCGCGTTTCTTGGTCGGCGTCATCGAGCCGGCATGCATGTCCCAGCGCCCCGCCCAATGGCCGGCGGTGATGATGTCCCAGCCGGGCGTGATGAACTCGACCTTGACGCCGAGGTGCTTGCCGATCGCCTTGGCGACGTCGACATCGAAGCCGTCCAGCTCGTTGCTGGAATTCACGAAGGACTGCGGCGCCCAGTTGGCATCGGTCGCCACCTTGAGCGTGCCGGCCGCCACAACGCGGTCGAGCACCGCGCCTGCGTGAGCAGGATATGCGCCAAGCGCAAGCGCCATCGCGGCCAACGTCAGCTGTGGTCTGTTCCAGAATGTCATATCCGTATTCCCCTGTTGTTGTTCAGTTCCTTGCAGTCACTTCCGTTCAGCCGGTCGTGACGTCGCAATTTCGTGCCGACCTGGTCGGCGTCCTCTCCCAAAGGCCCGCGGATTTAGCGACGTCGCGGCCGGTCCGGTCTTCCGATGTGGCGGAGGATGTTTGCCGTCGCCATTCCCCCGATCACAGGGAAGGTCCCGGCCCGCTCCCTGCGAGGTGTCGTGCAGCCCCTGGTGTCCGGCGTTGGCTTTCGCATCGCGAAGGCTGCTATTCATCGGCGCCGCCCCCCTTTCCCGCGGTCAGCGTCCATCAGGAAATCGCCCATCAGCGTGGCAACCCGAGCCGGCGCCTCGATCAGGATCGAATGACGAAGTCCGGGCAGGATGGCGAGTTGCGACCCTTGCACCTGTTCGTGCATCAGCCGTGCCATCCGCGGGCTGGAGCCCTGATCGTCCTCCCCGGTCACGATCAGCGTCGGGCAGGTGATGCGGTCGAGAATGCCGCCGAAATCGGTCTCGGCCAGAACGCGATAGGCGGCCGCATAGCAGTCGCGGTCGTTTTCAGCGTCACGCCGGCGCAACTCGGCGATGGTCTCCGGGTTGCTGTCCTGAAAATCCTCCGTCAGCCAGCGCGACAGCGAGGCTTCATGATGCACTGAGGCATCGCTCGCCATCAGCGCCGCCAGCCGGCCACGCACCGCGTGCCGTTCCTCGGGCGTGCGGCCGGCGACCGTCGACAGCAACACCAGTTTTTTCAGGCGCTCGGCATGGGTCAGCGACAGGCGCTGTGCGATCAGGCCACCCAGTGAAAACCCGGCCACATGGAAGGTGGCAAACCCGACATGGTCGGCCAGCGCCAGCGTTTCCTTGACGAAATCGTCGATCTCGTAACGGCCCTTGATCCGGCTGGAGCGGCCATGGCCGCGCAGGTCGAAGGTGAGAACCGAGAAGCGATCTTTCAGTTGGCCCGCCACGCCACTCCAGGCTTCGAGATAGGAGCCGACTCCATGGATGCAGACCAGCGGCAACCCACCCTCACCCTCAAGGCGCCAGTTGAGCAGCACGCCATCGACATCGAGCTGGCCGGAGCGCGCCATAGTCACGCCCTCGCCGCCTGGCGCGCCCTGTCGCGCTCGCGCGCGGCGAAGACCGGCATCACCTCGTCGACCCACAGCTTGATCGTCTTCTTCTGCAGCTCGAACGGCAGGTTGAACGTCAGGCCGAGGCAGTACTGGTCAACGCCCGCGGCTTCATAGTCGAGCAGCTTCTCGATCACCTCGTCGGGCGTGCCGAACATCAGGTTGCGACGGATGTTCTCGGGATTGTAATTGTCTTTGCCCTTGACTCTCTCGTAGGGGATAGCTTCGGGAAAGCCGTTTTGCACGGTGCCGATGTTCTGGAACAGGTTCTCGAACGCGCGGCCATAGTCAATGGCATGCCCGACCGCGATCTCCCAGTCCTGCGCTCGTTCGTAGACGCAGGTGCGCCGCTGCATCATCAGGCGCGGGCGCGGCACCTCTGGATGATCGGCGACGGCCTTGCGGAATTTCTCGCCGAGCACGGCGATCTCGGCCGCCGGCGCCGACAAGGGCGTCGACAGGATCGAAGCGCCGATGCCGACCGCCCAGTCGAAGGTTCCCGGGTCTCGCGCGGCCACCCAGATCGGCGGATGCGGCTTCTGCAGCGGCTTCGGCACGCCGGCGGCGAGTGGGAACTTCCAGTAATCGCCGTCATGGGCATAATCCTGTGCCCACAGCTTCTTCACCGCCGGCACCAGCTCCTTCAGATAGGCAACGCCTTCCTGCTGCGGCATGCCGCCGGCCATGCGGTCAAACTCATATTGGTAAGAACCGCGCGCGATGCCGAACTCCAGCCGCCCGCCGGTCAGGTGATCACAAAGTGCCGCCTCCCCTGCCAACCGGATCGGGCTCCAGTAGGGCGCGACCAGCGTCGAGGTGCCGAGGCGGATCTGCTCGGTATGCTGGGCAAGCCAGGTCAGCGTCATCAGGGGGTTGGGCGAGATCGTGCATTCGATCGTGTGATGCTCGGCCGTCCACAGCGTCTCGAAGCCACCTTCGTCGGCCAGGCGCGCCAACTCGAGGAGATTGCTCTTCACCTTCGACATCGGCATGTCGGGCGAGAAGCGTTCCATGGTCAGCGAAACGGCGAATTTCATGTCGGTCTCCCCAGTGCGTCGGTTTGGTCAGCGAAGGCGGATAATGAAGGGGTCCTGCATCGCGCCCGAGTAGTCGATGACGACGTTCTTCAGGCGCGAGAACTCCTCCATGGCGTCGAAGCCGCCGCGCCGCCCGTAGCCGCTCTCCTTGAAGCCGCCATTGGCGGACATGAAGGACGAGGCGCGGTAGGTGTTGATCCAGACGGTGCCGGCTTCAACATTCCTGGCGAAACGCAGCGCGCGGTTGATGTCCCGGGTCCAGATGCCGGAGGCGAGGCCATAGCGGGTGTCGTTGGCGAGACGGATCATCTGGTCTTCCGACGAGAACGGGATGACGCCGACGACAGGACCGAATAGTTCCTCCTGCATGAAGTCCATGCCGTTGTCGGCATCGGTCATCACGGTCGGCTCGAAGTACCAGCCGCCTGCAAGCTCATCCGCCTGCGGCCGCTTGCCGCCGGCCGCAATCCGCGCGCCCTGGCGCACGCCCGAGGCGACGTAGCCTTCTACCTTGGCGAGTTGCACCGACAGCGCCAGCGGTCCGACGTCGGTTTCCTCCAGCATCGGCAGCCCGACCCGCACGCGCCGCGTGCGTTCGACCAGCGCCTCGACGAACCGATCGTAGACGCTGGCCTCGACGAAACAGCGCGAACCGGCGACGCAGGTCTGCCCAGCCGCCGCGAACACACCGGACACGACGCCGTTGACGGCATGGTCGATGTCGACGTCGTCGAAGACGACATGTGGCGACTTGCCGCCGAGTTCCATCGAACAGGGGATGAGGTTCTCAGCCGCATTGGCGGCAATCCGCCGGCCCGTCGCCGTCGAACCGGTGAAGACGAATTTCGCGATGCCAGGGTGCCGGGTCAGCGCGTCCCCCGCCACGGCGCCGGTGCCGGTCACGACATTGACGACGCCGGCCGGGAAGCCGGCCTCCATGATCAGCT